>NZ_JBHMCY010000006.1:0-104571 GCF_042430725.1 Streptomyces cinereospinus
CACGGTCCTCGCAACTCCCAACTCGTGAGTGTTGCGAGGACCGCTAGAACCCAAGGAGCGTCCGAGCGCTCCGGGGGCCTTCGTGCGGACGGGGCCGTGCGTCTACTTGGCTTCGGCCTTCTGCAGTTCCGCCAGTTCCTCGTCGGACTCGCGGCCCGGCGTCGGCAGGTTGAACTTGGTGATCGCGAAGCGGAAGACCACGTAGTAGACCGCCGCGAAGCAGAGGCCGACCAGGGCCAGGCCCCACGGGTTGGTCGCGATGCCCAGGTTGAGGAAGAAGTCGACCGCGCCGGCCGAGAAGCCGAAGCCGTCCTTCATGCCCAGCGCCCAGGTCAGCGCCATCGAGACACCGGTGAGCAGCGCGTGGATCGCGTACAGCACCGGCGCGATGAACATGAACGTGAACTCGATCGGCTCGGTGACACCGGTGACGAACGAGGTCAGCGCGAGGGAGAACATCATGCCGCCGACGACCTTGCGGCGCTCGGGGCGGGCGCAGTGCACGATCGCGAGGCAGGCGGCGGGCAGGGCGAACATCATGATCGGGAAGAAGCCGGTCATGAACTGGCCCGCGGTCGGGTCGCCGGCCAGGAAGCGGGCGATGTCACCGCTCTTGCCCTCGAACTCGCCCGCCTGGAACCACGGGAAGGAGTTCAGCAGGTGGTGCATGCCGATCGGGATCAGGGCGCGGTTGGCGACGCCGAAGATGCCCGCGCCCGCGGCGCCGGAGCCGACCAGCCACTCACCGAAGTTGTGCAGGCCCGTGCCCAGGACCGGCCAGATGTAGCCGAACACGATGCCGATGACCAGGCCCGCGAAGGCCGACAGGATCGGGACCAGGCGGCGGCCGCCGAAGAAGCCGGCCCAGTCCGGCAGCTTGGTGCGGTGGAAGCGCTGGTACAGCAGGGCGACGACGACGCCCATGACCACACCGCCGAGGACCTTGGCGTCCACCGCCTGCTCGACCATGACGATCTCGCCGTCGACTATGGCCTCCTTCTTCGGCAGGCTGCCGTCGGTGAAGGTGGCCAGCACGTTCTTGAAGACCAGGTAGCCGACGACCGCCGACAGGGCCGTGGAGCCGTCCGACTTCTTCGCGAAGCCGATCGCGATGCCCACCGCGAACAGCAGCGCCATGTTGTCGAGGATGGCGTTGCCGCCGGCCGTCATGAAGCCCGCGATCTTCGTGAGGAACGCGGGGAACTCCGCGCGCCCCAGCATGTCGGCGTTGCCGAGGCGGACCAGCAGCGCGGCGGCGGGCAGCACGGCCACCGGCAGCATCAGGCTGCGGCCGATACGCTGCAGGACAGCCATCGCGCCGGAGCCCTTCTTCTTCTCGGCCGCGGGAGCGGCGCTGGCCGTGGACACAACTTCCTCCTGGGGGTACCCCCGGCCGTAGGCCGGGGGAGGGCATAATGGCGCCGCCCAGCTGTGAGAGGGAAGGGTGGGACGGCGGCGTCCGGTGGTCTACACCATCAGTGGTGTAGACCTGTTGTAGCACGATGAAGGGCGCACAAGGAACCCGCTGTTCCCGCGACGGAACCGCTACCCGCCGTGTCCGGAAGATCCGGACTTGGTCACGTCCTCCACCTCCTTCGCCGGCTCCCGCCCCGGCGTCCTCAGGCCGAACGCCGTGATCGCGAACCGGAAGACCGCGTAGTACACGGCCGCGAACGCCAGACCCACCGGAATGAGCAGCCACGGCCTCGTCGCCAGGCTCCAGTCGATGACGTAGTCGATCAGACCGGCGGAGAAACTGAACCCGTCCTTCGCGCCCAGCCCCCACGACACCGCCATCGACACGCCGGTCAGCACCGCGTGGATCGCGTACAGCACCGGGGCGACGAAGAGGAACGAGTACTCCAGGGGCTCGGTGATGCCGGTGACGAACGACGTCAGCGTCACCGACAGCATCAGACCGCCCACCTCCCTGCGGCGGTCCGGCCGCGCGCAGTGCGTGATGGCGAGGGCGGCGGCCGGCAGGGCGAACATCTGAAGAACCCCAGCCAGTCCACCAGCTTCGTCCGGTGGAAGCGCTGCCAGAGGAACGCCGACAGCAGACCCATGACGATGCCGCCGAAGACCCCCGGGTTCTGGTACGTGAAGACCGACACCGTCCCGTCGCCCGCCCGGCAGCCCACGGCGACCGCCCGCGCCCCGGCCGGACACTCCTCCGGGAACTGGCGCAGCACCCGGTAGTACACGAGGAACCCCGCCACCGCCGCGAGCGCCGTCGAACCGTCCCCCTTCCTCGCCATGCCGATCGCCACCCCGACACAGAACAGCAGGGGCAGCCCCAGCGAGCTGTCCAGCAGCGCCTCGCCCGCGCCCGCCATCACCTTGGCCGCGCCGGTCCAGCCGAGCCCCTCGGCGCCGACCAGGTGCGGCTGGCCGAGCCCGATCAGGATGCCCGCGGCCGGCAGCACGGCGATCGGCAGCTGCAGGCTGCGCCCCCTCTTCTGCAGGCCCTGGAACAGGGCGCTGCGGCGGGTGCGGGCGGGCCGGGCGGCGCTGTCGGCAGTCATCGGACTCCTCTCGGACTCCTCTCGGACTCCTCTCGGACTCCTCGGCGGACTCCTCGGCGGACTCCGCCCGAAGGGACCGGGTTTGGCGACCGTCCGTGAGGTGGTGTAGACCAGTCGACGGAAGGTTCCGCTGTCGTGACGCCATCATTCGGTACGTACGCCCTGGCCGCTCGCGAAGCTGGGCCAACTGTGGGTTACTGCGGCAAAGCGCATCGGACCAGGACCAGGACCAGGCCGAATCAGGGAGAAGGACATGGCCAGCAAGGCTGAGAAGATCGTTGCCGGGCTCGGCGGCATCGACAACATCGAAGAGGTCGAGGGCTGCATCACGCGGCTGCGGGTCGAGGTGGCCGATCCCTCGCTGGTCGACGACGCCGCTCTCAAGGGCGCCGGCGCGCACGGCGTCGTCAAGATGGGCACCGCCATCCAGGTCGTCATAGGCACCGACGCCGACCCGATCGCCGCGGACATCGAAGACCTGATGTGAGACCCGGCTCACCGCCGAAGGGGCCCTTCCCGTACGGGAGGGGTCCCTTTCCGTGCAAAGAAGCCTTTCCGCACCCAGGGCCGGGCCACGGAACGGCGGGAGACCGGACCGCGACGGCGGAGACCGGACCGCGACGACGGGGCACTAGGCTCGACCCATGTCTCGAATCGACGGCCGCACCCCCCAACAGCTCCGCCCCGTCACCATCGAACGCGGCTGGAGCAAGCACGCCGAGGGCTCCGTCCTCGTCTCCTTCGGTGACACGAAGGTCCTCTGCACCGCCTCCGTCACCGAGGGCGTGCCCCGCTGGCGCAAGGGCAGCGGCGAGGGCTGGGTCACCGCGGAGTACGCCATGCTGCCCCGCTCCACCAACACCCGGGGCGACCGCGAGTCGGTCAAGGGCAGGATCGGCGGCCGTACGCACGAGATCTCCCGCCTCATCGGCCGCTCCCTGCGCGCGGTCGTCGACTACAAGGCGCTCGGCGAGAACACCGTCGTCCTGGACTGCGACGTCCTCCAGGCCGACGGCGGCACCCGCACCGCCGCCATCACCGGCGCGTACGTCGCCCTCGCCGACGCCGTCGCCTGGGCCCAGGCCAAGAAGCTGGTCCGGCCCGGCCGCCGGCCCCTCACCGGCTCCGTCAGCGCCGTCTCGGTCGGCATCGTCGGCGGCGTCCCGCTGCTCGACCTCCGCTACGAGGAGGACGTGCGCGCCGAGACCGACATGAACGTCGTCTGCACCGGCGACGGACGGTTCGTCGAGGTGCAGGGCACCGCGGAGGCCGAGCCCTTCGCACGCGAGGAGCTCAACGCGCTGCTCGACCTCGCCGTCGCCGGCTGCGCGGACCTGACCGCGCTGCAACGCGCGGCGCTCGACGCCGCAGCCGGTGCCGGTGTCAGTACCGGTGCCGGTGCCGGTGCCGGTGCCGGTGCCGGAAAGTAAAGGGCGCACCAAGACCGACGCCCCGGCGCGGGCAACCACGCCGGCCGCCGCGGCGTCCTGAGGAGTACGGGCGCACGGACCGAACCCCGTGCGCCCGGCCGGTTCGAGGCCCGCGGGCCTGTCAGGAGGGGAACGAAACCATGGCCGTGAGCCGCCGTCGTCGTAGCCGTACCGCCGTAGCCGCCACCGTGGCCGCGGTCGGGCTGACGCTCGGACTGACCACCGGCTGCGACGCCGTCAGCAAGGCACTGGACTGCGTGGAGACCGCCGACGCCGTCGCCGACGCCGTCACCGACCTGCAGCAGGCGGTCGAGAACGCGGCCAACGACCCCACCCAGACCCAGGAGGCCGTCGACGCCGTGGGCGACAGCCTCGACAGGATCGACGCCGAGACGGGCGACGCCGACCTCGACAAGGCCACCGAGGACCTGCGGCGCGCCCTCACCGAGGTCACCACCGCCATCGAGAACGGCGACGAGACCCCCGACATCAGCGGCGTCACCGACGCGGCCGGCGAGCTGACCAAGGTCTGCACGTCCTGACGGCGGCGCCGGCCGGCCCGGGACACCGGGCCCGGGATACTGAGGGCATGACCCGCCTGATCCTCGCCACCCGCAACGCCGGAAAGATCACCGAACTGAAGGCGATCCTCGCCGACGCAGGTCTCCCGCACGACCTCGTCGGCGCGGACGCCTACCCCGACATCCCCGACGTCCGCGAGACCGGCGTCACCTTCGCCGAGAACGCCCTGCTCAAGGCCCACGCCCTCGCCCGGGCCACCGGCCTGCCCGCGGTCGCCGACGACTCGGGCCTGTGCGTCGACGTCCTGGGCGGGGCACCGGGCATCTTCTCGGCCCGCTGGTCCGGCCGGCACGGCGACGACCGCGCCAACCTCGACCTGCTGCTGGCCCAGCTGTCGGACATCGCCGAGGAGCACCGCGGCGCCCACTTCACCTGCGCCGCCGCCCTCGCCCTGCCGGACGGCACCGAGCGGGTGGTCGAGGGACGGCTGAGGGGGGTCCTGCGCCACGAGCCGGCCGGCACCCACGGCTTCGGCTACGACCCCGTCCTCCAGCCCGAGGGCGAAACCCGCACCTGCGCGGAACTGACCCCCGACGAGAAGAACCTCATCAGCCACCGCGGCAAGGCGTTCCGCGCCCTGGTACCGGTGCTGCGCGAGCAGCTGGGCTGAGCCCGAAGGAGGAGCAGGGGCCCGGTTCGAGGGAACCGGGCCCCTGCCGACGGGTGCGGTCGGTGGGACTCGAACCCACACGGGATTTCTCCCACGGGCACCTAAAACCCGCGCGTATCGCCTATTTCGCCACGACCGCCACAAAACGGACATCTGGCTATGCCGCTCCGTTTGGTGACCTCAGTGTACGGGGGTGCTGGTCCTGGTGGTGCGCGGCCTTCCTGCGGCACCATGTCGCCGTCAGGGCGTGGCAGTTGGGGCAGAGGTAGCGGAGGTTCTCGCGGCGGTTGTCCAGCCAGTTGCCGTCGACGTGGTCGATCTGGAGTGTGAGGGGTTGCCCCTGCCACTCGCCGTTGTTCCCGCAGCACGCACACCGGTAGGGCACACCCCGGGTCCGGAGCGCCGCATGCAGGCGTTCCCGGTTGGGCCGAGCCGATCCGGCGGGCAGGACGACGAGGACGTCGCCGGCCGTCGACCGCTTCGCGGCCGCTGGTGCCGACGCCCAGGCGCGCCGCCTGAAGTGGCTGGTGTCGAGCCCCAGTTGCGCCACCCGGCGGCGGATCCGGCGGTGGTTCGTGTGGTTCACGTCGAGTTCCAGCGCGCGCATGACGTCCGCGTAACTCTCGGCGGCACGCACGGCCCCGCTGAGCTCGTCGTCCGGCAGGAGCGGCCGGGTGTGGCGGAAGTGGGAGAGGTCGATGCCGTGTTCCCGGAGCAGACGCCCCAGCGCCGTCCTGGTCCGCCCGTCGTCCGGAATCCCGAGCGCTCTGGCGGTGCCGCGCACGCTGTCCGCCGACGCCGCGGCGGCCCGCAGTTCCTCCCCGGTGAACGGCAGCTCCGGGCGGGAGCGGCCGATGCCCTTGAAGTGGCTGATGTCGACGCCCGCCGACTCGATCCGGCGCCGGATGTGGGACAGCGTCCCGGGCGCCGGCGTGGCACCCAGGCGGAGAGCGACCTCCCGGAGGGTCGAGGAGGAGGCGGCCGCGTCGGCGATGGCGTCGTCCGGATAGCTGAACCGGGGCCTGCGTCGGGTGAAGTGGCTGGTGTCGATGCCGTGAGCGGCGACCTTCTGCCGGAGCACCCGTCGCTGTCCGCCGCTCGGCTTGAGCCCCATGCGTCGCATGAGGTCGTTCCATGTGTGCGACTCGCTCACCGCGGCTGCGAGCGGCTCGCGAGCGTACTTCTCCATGTCACCCATGCGTCCCCCGATCGGCCAGGCGTTCGCGTCTCGTACGGATCAACGATCCGAGCGGTGGGCGGTCACGCCCGGCCTGTCGGCAGTGGACGGGACGGTCAGATCCCCAGGTCCTTGATGATCTTGGCGACGTGGCCGGTGGCCTTGACGTTGTAGAGGGCGCGTTCGACCTTGCCCTGTTCGTCGACGATGACCGTGGAGCGGATGACGCCGACCACCGTCTTGCCGTAGAGCTTCTTCTCGCCGAAGGCGCCGTAGGACTCCAGCACCCGCTTGTCGGGGTCGGCGAGCAGGGTGACCTTCAGGGACTCCTGGTCGCGGAACTTCGACAGCTTCCCGGGCTTGTCCGGGGAGATGCCGATCACCTCGTAGCCGGCGCCGGCCAGCAGGTCGAGGCTGTCCGTGAAGTCGCAGGCCTGCTTGGTGCAGCCGGGGGTCAGCGCCGCGGGGTAGAAGTAGACGATGACCTTGCGGCCCCTGTGGTCCGCGAGGGACACCTCGTTGCCGTCGGCGTCGGGCAGGGTGAAGGCGGGGGCCACGTCCCCGGGCTGGAGTCGTTCGCTCATCGATCCAGCGTAACCGGGGGTCCTGGCGGTGCGGTCGGCGAGGCAACTGACAGACTGTCCGGAAACAGCATCAGCAGACTCGGAGGCCGTACGGTGGCGGACACGTCGGACACCAGAACCCCGGCGCAGATCGAGGCGGACATCAGGCGCCGCCGCGATGTGCTGGCCGAGACGCTCGACGAGATCGGGGTGCGGGTGCACCCGAAGACGATCGTCGGCGACGCCAAGGCCAAGGTCGTGTCGAATGTCAATCACACCCTCGGACGGGCCTATGTGCAGGTCAACCGAATGGTGAGCGATGTCAGGGCACAGTTCGTGGACGAGGACGGCTCGCCCCGGATGGCGCGTGTGCTGCCCGTCGCACTCGTCGCCGTCGGGGTGGTGGGGCTGCTCGCCCTCGGCCCCCGGCGCCGCAAGCGCTGACCCACCGGCGGACGTACGCCCCGGATGCAGGTAGGTTCAAGGACGTGAGCGCCAACAGAAACGACCAGAGCACCCATGCCGACAAGCTGCCCATCCGGATGCTGCACGACCGTGTGCTCGTGCGGCAGGACACCAGCGAGGGCGAGCGGCGTTCCGGCGGCGGCATCCTGATCCCCGCCACGGCGGCCGTGGGCCGCCGGCTGGCGTGGGCGGAGGTCGTCGCGGTGGGGCAGAACGTACGGACCGTGGAGCCGGGCGACCGGGTCCTGTACGACCCGGAGGACCGCGCGGAGGTGGAGGTGCGCGGCATCGCGTACGTCCTGATGCGCGAGCGCGACCTGCACGCGGTCGCCGCGGACCGGTTCGAGGGGTCCGAGGACTCCACGGGGCTGTATCTGTGAAGCGGGACGCGTAGGGCGGGAGTACGAGGCGGGAGGGCCGGTGGCCGGTGTCACCGGCCCTTCCGGCTGCCCGGGGGAGCGGGCCCCTGCTAGCGTGGGGAGGCACCCGACGAGACGCGCCGTACCGGGTCAAGGCAAAGACGACGCACCACCGTCAGTCCGCCTGTCTCCCGGAGGTGCCCGTCATGGCCTGGGTCCTGCTGATCGTCGCCGGTCTGCTCGAAGTCGGCTGGTCGATCGGGATGAAGTACACCGACGGTTTCACCCGGCTCGTGCCGAGCCTGCTCACCGGCGCCGGCATCGTCTCCAGCATGCTGCTGCTGTCGTACGCCGCGAGGTCCCTGCCCATCGGTACCGCCTACGGCGTCTGGGTCGGGATCGGGGCGGCCGGGGCGGCGGTGCTCGGCATGGTGGTGCTGGGTGAGCCAGCCACCGCCGCCCGGATCTTCTTCGTCTGCCTGCTGCTGGTCGCCGTCGTGGGCCTGAAGGCGACCTCCGGTCACTGACCCCGGTCGGTCACCGGCCCCGGTCGGTCGTCGTGCCCGTGGAGGTGCCGGTGCCGGTGGTGCCGGTGGAGGTGCCGTCGGTGGTGCCGCCCGCGGTGGTGTCCCCGCCGGTGGCGGTCCCGCCGTCCGCCGTACCGCCGTCGCCGGTGGTGCCCCCGTCGGCGGTGGTGCCGCCGTCGGCCGGGTCTCCGGTCGTCCCCCCGTCGGTGGGCGTCCCGCCGGGTGTGGTGCCGGTCCCGGCCGTGGCACCGGCGTCGGTCGTGCCGCCCTGCGCCTGGTCCGGTGTCGCCGGGTCGCCGGTGCCGGGGGTGTCCTCGTCGCCGGGGGCGTCGGTGTCCTGGTCGGCGGCGGGCGGGGCCGGGGGCTGGTACACCACCTCGGCGCCGTTCTGGAGCCGCAGGTCGAAGTCGGTGACCGGGGTGCCTTCGAGGGCGTCCCTGGTGAACTGGGCCCAGATCTCGGCGGGGGCCCCGCCGCCGTTGACGCGCTCCAGGCCCATCGCGCCGTACAGCGACTTGTGGTCGGCGGTGACCGGGTCCTGTCCCATCACGGCGACCACGGTGGCCAGGTCGGGGGTGTAGCCGGCGAACCAGGCGGCCTGGTCCTCCTCCGCCGTGCCGGTCTTGCCCGCGGCGGGCCGGCCGGCGGCCTGTGCGGCGGTGGCGGTGCCGTTCTCGACGACGCTGCGCAGGACCGAGGTGGTGGTGTCGGCGGCCTCGCGGCTGACGGCCTGGGTGGTGCGCCGCTCGGGGGTCTCGATCACCGCGCCGCCCCGGGTGATCTTCTCGACCAGGGTGTACGTGCCGTGCTCCCCGTGGTTGGCGAGCGTCGCGTAGGCCTCCGCCATGTCCAGGACGCTGGCCTGGGCGACGCCGAGCGCGATCGAAGGGTAGGGGAGCAGCTCGGGGGTGCCGGAGGGCAGGCCGAGGGCGACCGCGGTGCGCTTCACCTCGTCGGGGCCGACGTCGACGGCCATCTGCGCGTACACCGCGTTCACGGA
Organism: Streptomyces cinereospinus; assembly: GCF_042430725.1. Classification (NCBI taxonomy): domain Bacteria; kingdom Bacillati; phylum Actinomycetota; class Actinomycetes; order Kitasatosporales; family Streptomycetaceae; genus Streptomyces; species Streptomyces cinereospinus. Next base: position 9,239 of record NZ_JBHMCY010000006.1, read on the forward strand.
CTTGTCGGTGGCTTCGCGGACGGTGATGTCGCCGTACGACACCTGGTCCTCGTTCTCCGGCGCGTAGCCGCCGCTCCAGCCCTGCACGGGGCGCTTGTTGGTGCCGTCGTAGTAGGTGTTGGGGGTGATGGGCGAGCCGTTCTGGGTGGTGGAGGCGTTCTCGACGGCGGCGGTGAACACGAACGGCTTGAAGGTGGAGCCGACCTGGAAGTCCCGCCGGGTGGCCCCGTTGGTGTACTGCTTGACGTAGTCGATGCCGCCGTACATCGCGACGACCTTGCCCGACGTGGGCTCGACGGCGGCGCCGCCCGCGCGGACGTAGGTGTCGACCGTGCGGTTCTCCGGGTCCAGCTCGGACATCAGCTGGTCGTCGACGGCCTTGACGAAGGCGTCCTGCTTGGGCTTTTGCAGGGTGGTGGTGATGCGGTAGCCGCCCGCTTCGAGGGAGTCGGCGTCGACGACGCCGTTGTCGACGAGGTACTGCTTGACGGCGTCGACGACGTAGCCGCGCTGTCCGGACATCCCGGTCGAGACGGTGGCCTCCTTGGGCATCGGGAACTTCAGCCCGGCCCGCTCGGACGAGGTGAGCCAGCCCTCCGTCACCATGCCGTCCAGGACGTAGTTCCAGCGGGCCTCGGCGGCGGAGCGGTTCTCCGGGTGGGCGACGACGTCGTACTCGCTGGGCGCGTTCAGCAGGGCGGCGAGGTAGGCGCCGCGGGCGGCGTCCAGTTCGGTGGCGTCGACGCCGTAGTAGGCCTGGGCGGCGGCCTGGATGCCGTAGGCGTTGCGGCCGAAGTAGCTGGTGTTGAGGTAGCCCTCCAGGATGTCGTTCTTGCTCTTCTCCTGGTCGAGCTTGATCGAGATGAAGAACTCCTTGACCTTCCGGGTGACCGTCTGTTCCTGGGCCAGGTAGTAGTTCTTCACGTACTGCTGGGTGATCGTGGAGCCGGACTGCTTGCCCTTGCCGGTGGCCGTGTTCCAGGCCGCGCGGACCATCGCCTTGGGGTCGATCGCCGACTCGGTGTAGAAGCCGCGGTCCTCGGCGGCCAGCACGGCGTGCTGCGCGTCCTCGGAGATCTGGGCGAGGCCGACGTTCTCCCGGTTGACCTCGCCGTCCCGGGCGAGCTGGGAGCCGTCGGCGTACAGGTAGACGTTGCTCTGCTTGATCGCCAGCGCGTTCGCGGGCGGGATCCTGACCATCGAGTAGCCGAGGTAGAACAGGCCGATCACCAGCAGGGCGCCGATGACGCAGGTGCCCAGCACCGTGCGCCAGGTCGGGATGATCCGGCGCCAGCCGGTGCGCCGGGGCCGCCTGCTCTCGCCCTCCCCGGCCCCGCCCTCGTTCGGCTGCTGCGGCTGCGGCTCGTCGCTCATGTCGTGCACGGACTCCTGTGTATTTCCTCGAACGTCATCTGTGCCCCCAAGTGAAGACTCCCGTACCGGGCGTTCCGTTCCCGGAATCGGCACTGTCACGCCCGGAAAATGCCTGGCAGGGCCTCCCGGCCGCGTACTAGGCTCCTGCGCTTCGGTGTCGGGCTGGTCGGGGACGGTGGTTCGGTGTGGGCACGGGACGGTTGTACGCGGCCGTCGCGCTGGGGAGTTTCCGACGGTACGCGACCTATCGGGCGGCCACGGCGGCCGGGGTGTTCACCAACACCGTCTTCGGGCTGATCCTTGTGTACACCTATCTGGCCCTGTGGGACGAGCGGCCGCAGCTCGGCGGGTACGACCAGGCCCAGGCCGTGACCTACGTCTGGCTCGGGCAGGCGCTGCTGGCGACGCTCGCGATCGGCGGTGGCGGTTTCGAGGCCGAGCTGATGGAGCGCATCCGTACCGGTGATGTGGCGATCGACCTGTACCGCCCGGCCGACCTCCAACTGTGGTGGCTCGCGGCCGACGTGGGCCGGGCCTGCTTCCAGCTGCTGGGGCGCGGGGTGGTGCCGTTCGGGTTCGGGGCGCTGGTCTTCGACGTCGCGCTGCCGTCGGATCCGCTCACCTGGGGCGCCTGCCTGGTCGCGGTGGCGCTGGGCATGGTGGTCAGCTTCGGGATCCGGTTCCTGGTGGCGCTGAGCGCGTTCTGGCTGCTCGACGGCACCGGAGCGACCCAGATGGCGTTCCTGCTGGGCTTCTTCTGCTCGGGCATGCTGCTGCCGCTGAACGTCTTCCCCGGCCTGCTCGGTGAGATCGTCCGGGCGCTGCCGTGGTCGTCGCTGCTCCAGGCGCCGGCGGACGTGCTGCTGGGCCGGGCCGATCCGGTGGGCACGTTCGTCTTCCAGGGCGCGTGGGCGGTGGCGCTGCTGGCGGCGGGGCGGCTGGTGCAGTCGGCGGCCACGCGGCGGGTGGTGGTGCAGGGTGGGTGAGAACGGTCACCCGGGGCGGGCCGGCCGGGCCGCCGAGGGGCTGCGGGCGTACGGGCTGATCGTCGCCATGTGGATCAGGTCCACGATGGCCTACCGGGCGTCGTTCGTCATGACCACGGTCGGCAACTTCGTGGCGTCCGGGCTGGACTTCGTCGCGATCCTGCTGATGTTCTCCCGGGTGGACGAGCTCGGCGGCTACACGCTGCCCGAGATCGCGTTCCTGTACGGGCTGGCCGGCCTGGCCTTCGGGCTGGCCGACCTGGCGATCGGGTCGACGGAGCGGCTGGGCCGCCGGGTGCGGGACGGCACGCTGGACACGCTGCTGGTGCGTCCGGTGCCGGTGCTGGCGCAGGTCGCCGCCGACCGGTTCGGGCTGCGCCGGCTGGGCCGGATCGTGCAGGGGGCGCTGGTTCTCGGCTACGCGCTGGCGGCGCTGGACATCGACTGGACGCCGTCGAAGGCGCTGCTGCTGCCGGTGACGGTGGTCAGCGGGGCGGTGATCTTCGGCGCGGTGTTCGTCGCGGGCGCCGCCTTCCAGTTCGTGGCGCAGGACGCCTCCGAGGTGCAGAACGCGTTCACCTACGGCGGGACGACGCTGTTGCAGTACCCGCCGACGGTGTTCGGCCGGGAGCTGGTGCGCGGGGTGACGTTCGTCCTGCCGCTGGCCTTCGTCAACTGGCTGCCCGCGAGCCACATCCTGGGGCGGCCGTATCCGCTGGACCTGCCGGAGTGGGTGGCGTTCGCGCCGCCGCTGGTGGCGGTGGGGTGCTGCGCGCTGGCCGGGCTGGCGTGGCGGGCCGGGCTCACGTCGTATCGGAGTACAGGGAGTTGACCGGTGACGGGCTTCATCGAACTCGACGGGGTCGAGAAGGTCTTCGAGGTGCGCAGGCGGACCGGGCTGCTGAGGCGGGAGCGGCGGCAGGTGCGGGCCGTGGACTCGCTCACCTTCCGTGTGGCGCGCGGTGAGATGGTCGGCTACATCGGGCCGAACGGCGCCGGGAAGTCCACCACGGTCAAGATGCTGACCGGCATCCTCACCCCGAGCGGCGGACGGCTGCGGGTCGCGGGCATCGACCCGTCCCGGGAGCGGACGCGGCTGGCGCACCGCATGGGGGTGGTGTTCGGGCAGCGCACCACGCTGTGGTGGGACCTGCCGCTGATCGACTCCTACCGGCTGGTGCACCGCATGTACCGGATCCCCGAGGCCCGTTACCGCGCCAACCTGGAGCGGTGCGTCGAACTGCTGGAGCTCGCCGACCTGCTGGACGTGCCGGTGCGGCAGCTCTCGCTCGGCCAGCGGATGCGCGGGGACATCGCGGCCGCGCTGCTGCACGATCCCGAGGTGCTCTACCTCGACGAGCCGACCATCGGCCTGGACGTCGTCTCCAAGGCCAGGGTGCGGGAGTTCCTGCGCGACCTCAACGCCGAGCGGGGCACCACGGTGCTGCTCACCACGCACGACCTCCAGGACATCGAGCAGCTCTGCTCCCGGGTGATGGTCATCGACCACGGGCGCCTGATGTACGACGGCCCGCTCGCCGGGCTGCACGAGGTGGGGGAGAGCGAACGGACGCTGGTGGTGGACCTGGAGCGGGAGCTGCCGCCGGTGGCGGTGCCGGCGCCCGCGCGGGTGGTGCGCGTCGAAGGGCCCCGGCAGTGGCTGGCGTTCCCGGCGGCGCAGTCGGCGGCGCCGCTGGTGGCGCGGATCGCGGCCGAGTACCCGCTGGCCGACCTGTCGGTGCGGGAGCCGGACATCGAGGCGGTGATCGCCCGCATGCTGCACTCCCTGCGGGACACCCCCGAACCTCCGGCGGAGCGGGCGAGTGCGTAGTGCCGGCGGCGGGGAAATCGTAGGCTGCTGTCCATGACCGACGATGTTCCGGAGCTGCGTGCCTCCGACGCCGATCGAGAGCGAGTCGCCGAGGTCCTGCGGGACGCCCTCGCGGAGGGCCGGCTGGACATGACGGAGTTCGAGGAGCGGCTCGACGCGACGTACCGGGCACGGACGTACGCGGAGCTGGCGCCGATCACACGGGACCTGCCGGTCGCGGGCGGCGCGCCGGCGGACTCGGTGTCCCTGATGAAGGAGTCCGCGCCGGGCGGGAGCTGGGCCGGGCGGATCGTCGGGGGCGAGGGGTCCTCGGCGGCGGGCGTCGCCGTGATGGCCGGGTTCCAGCGCAAGGGCCGCTGGACCGTGCCCAAGCGGTTCACCTGCTTCGCGTTCTGGGGCGGCGGCGAGATCGACCTGCGCGAGGCCGACTTCGCCGGCCGCGAGGTCGAGATCAAGTGCGTGGCGATCATGGGCGGGGTGAACATCGTCGTCCCGCCCGGTGTCGAGGTCGTCGTGCGCGGCGTCGGCGTCATGGGTGGCTTCGACCACCGCGAGGACGGCGTGCCGGGCGACCCGGGCGCCCCCCGGGTGATCGTCTCCGGGTTCGCCCTCTGGGGCGGTGTCGGGGTGGAGCGCAAGCCGGTCCGCGACCGGGGCCGGCCGGAGCGGGAGGCGGAGGGGGCGGACCGGCGAGTGCTGGGGCACGGGGACCCGGCGCACGGCTGGGGGCACGACCCGCACCGCCGCGACGCCCCCTAGTGCCGCGGCAGGCGACGTTCGCCCCGTCGCGACGCCCGGCACGCACTCTGGCCGCACCGGCCGAAACGGCACGCACTCTCGCCGCACCGGACGAAAGCCCGAGGACGTCCCGTACGAGGGCTTCCGGCCGGCACGCCGAGAGCCCCGCACCGGACGCCGCTCCGCCACGGGCGGACGTCGCCTGCCGCGGTACCAGGTGTGCCTACAGCCGGGCCGGCACCGACCCCTTCAGCGCCCGCAGGTCGAACGCGCGGGCCATCCGTTCGTACCCCCTGTCGTTGGGGTGCAGATGGTCGCCCGAGTCGTAGTCGGGGCGGAACCTGCGCGGGTCGTAGGGATCGCGCAGCGCCGCGTCGAAGTCGACCACCGCGTCGAAGACGCGCCCGGACCGGATCTCGGCGTTGATCTCCTGGCGCACCGCCTCCCGGCCGGCGGTGTAGCCGCGGTGGCCGCCGAACGGCATCAGCGTCGCGCCGACGACCTTGATGCCGTGGGCGTGGGCCCGGTCGGTCAGGGTGCGCAGGCCGTCGAGGACCGGGCCGGGCTCGATGACGCCGGGGTGGCGCAGGATGTCGTTGACGCCGAGGTCGATGACGACGACCTCGACGCCGGTCCGGCCGAGCACGTCACGTGCGAAGCGGTCCAGGCCGCTGGGGTTGTCGGCGGGGCGGCCCAGGCCGCCGGTCAGGACGCGGTTGCCGCCGATGCCCTCGTTGACGACGCCGTACCGGGGCACGTCCCGGCCCGCGCCGGCCGCCTCGCGCAGCCGGTCGGCGAGGACGTCCGGCCAGCGCCGGTTGGCGCCCACGGTGGAGGAGTGGCCCTCGGTGAGGGAGTCGCCGAAGGCGACGAGGGTGCCGTGGGACTCCCTGCTGAGCACGTCCAGCGCGGTCAGATAGCGCCAGGCCTCCACCCGCCGGGTGTACGGCGCGCCGGTCACGTCCGCGGCCCGGTCGCCCGGCGCGGCGTAGGAGATCTGCCGTACCCGCGAGTGCACGGTGACCGGGCCGGGTTCGGCCGGGGCGTACGTGCTGACCAGGACGTCGCTGTCGGGCGGGACGGCCAGGCGCACGGCGTCGCTCGTCACCTGCCGGCCCGGCGGGACCACCACCGTGGCGGTGCCGCCGAACGTCAGCGGCCGCATCGTCTCCGGCACCGCGGCCGCGCTGTCGTCGGCGGCGGCCAGCGCGATCGTGGCGTGCGTGACGGTCAGCGGCAGCCGGCCGTAGTGGTTGGACAGCGTGATCCGGGCGGCCGTGCCGCCGGCGCTGGTGTGGACGACGTTGCGCACGGAGCGGTCGTGCAGGCCGGCCGCCTCGGTGCCGGGCTCGGCGGCGGACGGGGGCGTGGACCAGGAGCCGACCCAGGTGCCGGTGGACACCGGGGCGGCGGGGTCGTGCGGGGCGCGGGGACCGGCGAGCGCGCGCTGGGCCGTGCCGTCGTCCAGGGCGGTCGTCGCGTATATGGCGACCGACAGGGCCACGATCAGTGCGACGATCGCGGCGAGCAGGGCGCCGTACTGGGCGGGGGCCACCCCCACGCCCCCGGCGTGATGACGCCTGGTCAATGCGGTGCGTCTTTCTCTGGTCTCTCTGGCGGAAAGGGGAGCGCGGGCTCCGGTCCGATCACCCCATGATGCGTCATCGAGGGCGGGACGGTGACCCGGGCCTCGCGCGGGAGACCCGTTCGGCCGCGGGAGCCCACGGGCCGGTTCACTCGCGCGCGGCTCCGGCGAACCGGTGCGGGGAACTCCCGTCCCGTTCCAGGAGTCGGTCAGGAAGGGACAATGTGGAGTGGAGGCTCGGGAACGGGTGGAGCGGATGGATCGTACGCAACCGGAACAAGCAGGCGGAACGGAGACGGCTGCCGCGGCGCGGCAGGCCCGGCCGGACCCCGCCGATGACCGCCGCGCGGCCGGCACCCGCGGAGTGCCCGCGGCCGCCGTCCGCGCGATGACGACGTTCAGCCCGGCCGACGAGGAGAAGCGGCGCGGGGTGCGCCGGATGAAACTCACCGCGACCGGGCTGCTGCTGTTCGTGGCCGTGGTGTACGTCCTGGCCGAGTGGGCCTCGCACGCGGGCGCCGGTCCCTGGGCGGGCTATGTCGCCGCGGCCGCCGAGGCCGGCATGGTCGGCGCGCTGGCCGACTGGTTCGCCGTCACCGCCCTCTTCCGCCACCCGCTCGGCATCCCCATCCCGCACACCGCGATCATCCCGACCAAGAAGGACCAGCTGGGCGTCTCGCTGGGCGAGTTCGTCGGCGAGAACTTCCTCTCCGGGGACGTCGTACGGCAGCGGCTGCGCGCCGTCGGCATCGGCAGCCGCCTCGGCGCCTGGCTCGCCGAACCGCAGAACGCCGACCGGGTCACCGCGGAGCTGGCGACGGCCCTGCGCGGCGCGCTGACGGTGCTGCGCGACTCCGACGTGCAGGCGGTGGTCGGCGAGGCGATCACCCGGCGGGCGAACGTCCAGGAGATCGCGCCCGGCATGGGCAAGATGCTGGAGAAGGTCGTCGCCGACGGCGGCCACAAACGGTTCGTCGACCTGATCGTCTCCCGCGCGCACGACTGGCTGGTGCTGCACGGCGACTCCGTGATGGACGCGGTGCAGGGCGGCGCGCCCGGCTGGACCCCGCGGTTCGTCGACCGCAAGGTCGGCGAGCGGGTCTACAAGGAGCTGCTGCGCTTCTGCGCGGAGATGCGGGACATGCCCTCCCACCCGGCGCGCGGCGCCCTCGACCGCTTCCTCACCGACTTCGCCGCCGACCTGCAGTCCGACACCGACACGCGCGCGAAGGTGGAGCGGCTCAAGGGCGAGGTGCTGGGCCGCGGCGAGGTCCAGGACCTGATCGCCTCCGCCTGGACGGCCGTACGCTCCATGATCGTCTCCGCGGCCGAGGACGAGCGCAGCGAACTGCGGCTGCGGGTGCGGGCCTCCCTGCTGTCGCTGGGCGCCCGGATGGCCACCGAGACGAAGATCCAGGGCAAGGTGGACGGCTGGGTGGAGGGCGCGGCGGTGCACGTCGTGACGACGTACCGCAGCGAGATCACCCTGCTGATCACCGACACCGTCGCGAGCTGGGACGCCGGGCACACGACGCGGAAGATCGAGGCCCACATCGGCCGCGACCTGCAGTTCATCCGGATCAACGGCACGGTGGTGGGCTCCCTGGCCGGGCTGCTGATCTACACGGTCTCCCGCATGCTGGGGGCGTAGCCCCCGACCGTACGGGCGTGTCCCTCCGCTTCCCGGGCACACGAGAGGGGGTCGCTCAACGGAGAGGGAGCCATGACAGCAGCAGCATCGTCGTCGCCGGCCTCTGTGCCCGGCTCCACCGGAACCGTCACCACGTCCGTCCCGGCCCGTCTGGACCGGCTGCCGTGGTCCCGGTGGCACTGGATGATCGTGATCGGTCTCGGCACCGTCTGGATCCTGGACGGTCTCGAAGTCACCATCGTCGGCAACGTCGCCGGCCGGCTGGCGGAGGAGGGCAGCGGGCTGGACATCACCGCCGCCCAGGTCACCGGCGTCGCGGCGGCGCTGTACGTGGCGGGCGCCTGCGCCGGCGCCCTGTTCTTCGGCCGGCTGACCGACCGCTACGGCCGCAAGAAGCTGTTCATGGCGACCCTGGCCGTCTACCTGGCGGCGACGGCCATGACGGCGCTGTCGTTCGAGTCCTGGTGGTTCTTCCTCTTCCGCTTCCTGACCGGCTTCGGCATCGGCGGTGAGTACGCGGCCATCAACTCCGCGATCGACGAGCTGATCCCGTCCCTCTACCGGGGCCGGGTCGACCTGATCATCAACGGCAGCTACTGGCTCGGCGCGATCGGCGGCGCGCTGCTGTCCATCGTGATGCTGGACACCGCGATCTTCCCCAAGGACCTGGGCTGGCGGCTGAGCTTCGCGCTCGGTGTCGTCCTGGGCCTGGTCATCCTGCTCGTACGGCGCCATGTGCCGGAGTCCCCACGCTGGCAGTTCATCCACGGCAAGGGCGAGGAGGCGGAGGCCCTCGTCACGTCGGTGGAACGCGAGATCGAACAGGAGAAGGGCCGGCCGCTGCCGCCCCCCGCCGGCGAGATCACCATCCAGCAGCGCAAGAGCATCGGCTTCGGCCTGATCGCCCGGACCGTCTTCGCCCGCTACCCGCGCCGGGCGGTGCTCGGCCTCGCCCTCTTCATCGGCCAGGCGTTCCTCTACAACGCCATCACCTTCGGCTTCGGCACCATCCTCAGCACGTTCTTCGACGTGCCGACGGGCAACACGGGCTACTACTTCGCCGTCATCGCGGCGGGCAACTTCCTCGGCCCGCTGCTGCTCGGCCCGCTCTTCGACACGGTGGGCAGGAGGGTGATGATCTCCTCCACCTACCTGCTCTCCGGCCTGCTCCTGTTCGGCACGGCCTGGCTCTTCGACCGGGGCTCCCTGACCGCGACGACGCTGACGGCGTGCTGGTGCGTGGTGCTGTTCTTCGCCTCGGCGGGCGCGTCCAGCGCCTACCTCACGGTCTCCGAGATCTTCCCGATGGAGACCCGGGCCATGGCCATCGCCTTCTTCTACGCCCTCGGCACGGCGGCGGGCGGCATCAGCGGCCCGCTGATCTTCGCCGACCTGACCGAGTCGGGCGTGGTCTCCGACACGGTGCTCGCCTTCCAGATCGGCGCGGTCCTGATGTGCGCTGCGGGGCTGGTGGCGGCGTTCCTGGCGGTGAAGGCGGAGCGGCGCTCGCTGGAGGACATCGCCACGCCGCTGTCGGTGACGGGGGCGGAGGCGGGAGCCTCCAAGGCGACGGCCTAGGTGTTCTGCCCGGGGAGGTCCGGGGCGGGGGCGCCGGGGCCACGGTGTGCCCTCGCCCGGCACCCGTACGGCGGGCCCTGCCGGGGCGGGGCGCCGGGTCTGCGGCGCTGCCTCGTCCGGCGCCCGTACGGCGGGCCGTGCCGCCCCGTCCGGGGAGGGCGGGGCTCAGGCGCCGGTCGTCGACCCGGGCCGGACGATCATCAGCACCGTCACCACCGCCCACAGCAGGTTGAAGACGCCGGTGAACATGGCCAGCCGCACGGTCGCCCGCGGCGTCCCGCCGCCCTCCACCAGCGCCTCCTGCCGGGGCAGCACCAGGGCGCCCAGCACGACCGCGGCGAGCACGGTCAGCACGACGGACGTGATCAGCCAGGCGTCGCCGAGCACCCCCATGGCGCTCGCCGTGGCCACCCCGAACACCGGCACGACGACGCCGACCGTGGCGTACACCCGGCAGATGCGGTGCAGCAGCCGTACCGTCTCGACGGCCCGCGGGTCGTCGGGCACGGCCAGCACCCGGCGGGCGGCGGGCGGGAACATGCTCGCGGCGACCGTGACGGGGCCGATGGCGACGATCGCGGCGAGGACGTGGACGGCGAGGAGGAACGTGGTCACGGACGATCACGCTAGGCGGGCTGCGGATCTCGGAGAAGTGGCGGTAATGCCATGCTGCGACGGATTCTCGCCATAGAGACGGGCAGGCGGCGGAGCATGGGCGGGTAGACGAGGGCCGGCGTGGGCGGGTTGGCGAGAGTCCGTCGTACGCCTACGATCCCGCCATGCACACCGTGGCCGTACTGGCGCTGGACGGCGTCATCCCGTTCGACCTCTCCGCGCCGATCGACGCCTTCGGCTGGGCCCGGCTGCCGGACGGCCGCGAGGCCTACCGGGTGCGGGTCTGCGCGGAGCGCGAGGAGGTGAACGCGGGGGCGTTCACCCTGCGGGCGCCGTACGGGATCGAGGCGCTGGCGGAGGCCGGCACGATCATCGTGCCCGGCGTCGAGGACCCGCCGCGGACCCTGCCGTCCGGGGTCGCCGAGGCGTTGCGCGAGGCGGCGGCGAACGGCACGCGGATCGCGTCGGTCTGCGTCGGCGCGTTCGTCCTCGCGGCGACGGGCCTGCTGGACGGCCTGCGCGCCACCACCCACTGGTTCGCGGCGCCGGACCTGGCCCGGCGGTACCCGCGGGTGACCGTCGACCCGAACGTCCTCTACGTCGACAACGGCCAGTTCCTGACCTCGGCGGGCGCCGCCGCGGCGATGGACATGTGCCTGCACATGATCCGTACGGACCACGGCTCGGCGGTCGCCGCGCACGCCGCCCGGATGTCGGTCATGCCGCTGGAACGGGAGGGCGGACAGGCCCAGTTCATCGTGCACGACCAGCCGCCGGCCCCGGCGGGCGCGACGCTGGAGCCGCTGCTGGCCTGGCTGGAGGACCACTGCGACCGCGACCTCACGCTGGACGAGATCGCGGCGCGGGCCGGGATGAGCACGCGGACCCTCAACCGGCGGTTCCGGGACCAGACGGGGACGACGCCGTTGCAGTGGCTGCACCGGGCGCGGGTGCGACGGGCGCAGTACCTGCTGGAGACGACGTCGTACCCGGTGGAACGCATCGCGGCGCAGGCGGGGTTCGGGTCGCCCACGGCGTTCCGGGAACGCTTCCGGCGAGTGGTGGGGACCAGTCCGCAGGGGTACCGCAGGGCGTTCCGGCCGTCTCCGTGAGCCCGGGGCGCGCGCCGAGTGCCGCGCGCCCCTCGCCGCCGGCCGCCTCCGGGTGCCGGCGATCAGTTCCCGGTGCCGTCCACGATGACCGGCGTGCCGCCGGAGCCGGTGCCGCACGGCACCGCGTAGACCGGGTTGGCCCTGGCGGCCTGCTGGTAGGCCTCCAGGCACTGGTTGTAGAGCACCTGGTCGCTCAGCGACCGCTCCAGGATCCTGTTGGCGCGGGCGATGCCCTCGGCCTCGATCCGCCGGCGCTCCGCCTCCGCCTCGGCCGTCCGCGCCGCCTCGGTGGCCCGCTGGGTGGCCTGCTCCTGCTGGATCTTCTTGTCGATCTGGTCCTGGAGCGTGTCCGAGGGCCTCACGTTGCGCAGGTTGACGGCGGTCACGTCGATCCCCCGCGAGGCCAGCCGCTCCCTGACCAGGGTGGCGATCTCCGAGCCGATCTGCTCACGGGCGGAGGCGTAGCCCTCCTCGCTGGTGTGCTTCGCGAAGACGTTGCGGACGATCTCCCGGCTGTCCGGCAGCACCAGCCGCTCCTGGACCGCCTCCGCGCTGCCCGCCAGCCGGTACAGCTCGACCGCCTTCGCCGGCACCACGGCCCACTTGACGGTGACGTCCGCGTACAGCACGCCGCCCTGCGAGGAGCGGACCTCGACCACGTCCTTGTCGTTCAGGTTCAGGTCCACCGGGCGGGTGGAGAAGGAGGTCACGTCGGTGAACGGCGACCGGAAGTGGACGCCGGAGGTCAGCGGCGTGCCGACCTTGCCGAAGGTCGCCGGGACGCCGACCTCGTAGGCGCTCACGACGTGGACGCAGGCGAAGACGCCGGCCAGCACACCGCCCAGCGCGCTGAGCGCCGCGCCCAGCTTCCAGCCGCCCTCGCCGCGACTGCGGCCGACGAAGAAGAGGATGATCGCCGCTATCAGCAGCAAGATGGAAAGTACGAACACTGTTCCCCCATTGATTCACAGTCCCGCGCCCTCCCCGGGCGGCGGTCGGCAGCGCAGCCTAGCGGCCAAGTGATCGGTTGGCGCAACAAACAGGTGACAGGACAGCGCCAGAATGGGGCGCCGCGGTGCTCGCTATGAGTCGAGGCTTGTCAACTTAACTCCGGCGAGCTATATAAGAAGTCGTGAGGCATCGCTCCCCAGCCCCCTTCCGAGAGGAGTGACCCGTGATGCTCATGCGTACCGACCCGTTCCGCGACTTCGACCGACTCGCGCAGCAGGTCTTCGGCCCCGCCCGCCCGGCCGCGATGCCGATGGACGCGTACCGGTCCGGGGACGACTTCGTGGTCCACTTCGACCTTCCCGGCATCGACCCCGAGACGATCGAGCTGGACGTCGAGCGCAACGTCCTCAGTGTCCGCGCCGAGCGCCGCGTCCCCGCCCCCGAGGGCGCGGAGATGATCGTCGCCGAACGCCCCACGGGTACCTTCACCCGCCAGCTGTTCCTCGGCGACACCCTCGACACGGAGCGCATCGACGCCTCGTACGAGGCCGGCGTCCTCACGCTGCGCATCCCCGTCGCGGAGGCGGCCAAGCCGCGCCGCATCCAGATCACCGGCGGTGACAGCCGCAAGCAGCTCAGCGGCTGAGCCCCGACCCGAGGAGAAGCGTCCCGCAGGCCCCGGTCCGCCTGCGGGACGCTCCCCCTCGCCCATGCCCCGCGCAGGACTGCACGAGCCCCCGTTCACCGGCCCCGTCAACTCGGCACGCAGTCGCCATGGGCTCCCCATCTCGCCCCCTCACCGACCCGGAGGAGAAGCAGCACGATGACCGCGCCGACGCTGTCGCCCCTGACGACGCCCGCGCCCCCCGCCCGCCCGGCCGCGACCTGGACGGACCTGATCACGGCGGTACGGGAAGCGGGCCAGTACCCGACGAGAACGGAAGCGGAACGCGTCACGCGCATCGTCCTCGCCGCCCTCGGCGGCCACGTCACGGGCGACGAACGAGTGGCCCTGGCCCAGGCCCTCCCCGACGAGGCGGCACGGATCATCGCAGCCCAGGTACCGGCCGGCCGCCCCCTCACGGCCCTGGAGTTCGTCGACTCGATCGCCGCCCGCACGGAGGGCGCCACCCCGGCGACGGCACGCTGGGACGTCAGCTCGGTCCTGAGCGCCCTGCCGCCGCTGCTCGGCACCACCCTGGTGGACGACATCCTGCGCCGACTCCCGCAGGGGTACGCGCTGCTGTTCGGCCGGGCGGAGCTGGGCGCGAGGGCGTGAGACCGGGGAGCTGACCCCGGAAGGACCCCACCGACGACATCGACGGCGGGGCCCACCCGGCCCTGGCCGCCCCACTCGCGCGGCGACCTCCGAGCACGGCCAGTACGAGGCACGGGCTCTCCGGGGAGAACGAGCAGACCGTGCAGGGGAGTCCCTGACAACGTCAAAACACCACCCGCCCGGCGGGCTCGGGAAGTACCGTGAGGGACGATTACCTTCGACCAAGGAGCCGAATGTCGTCCTCAGTCCCTCTCCACTCCGTTGAGATATGCGCCGGTGCGGGCGGGCTTGCTCTGGGTCTGGAGTCTGCCGGTTTCTCTCCCGTGGCGTTGGTCGACACCGACGAGAAGGCACTTGCCACGCTCTTCGCCAATCGGCCCGAGTGGAATCTTGTGGAAGAGGACCTCAACGCGTTCGACCCGGAGCACTATCCCGAGACCTATGACGTGGACCTGTTGTCGGCCGGCACACCTCGGGTGAAGTCCATGGCAACCATCAATCGCAAGGACGATCAGCCCGAAAGAAGACTGGTTCAGGCGGCGCTCTACCTGGTGGGCGCGGTGAGACCACGTGCAGTGCTTCTCGAGAACGTGCCGGGGCTGGTCAGCAAGGACGAGTTCTGCGAGATCCGCGCCGAGATCGAGGACGAGCTGAAGCACCTTGGGTTTCGGCTCTTCAAGAGTGTCCTGAACGCCAAGGACTTCGGTGTTCCGCAGCACCGGCCCCACGGGTTCTTCGTCGCGTTGCGCGAGCCCTACGCCACATATTTCACTTGGCCGACTCCGCCTGTCGAAGCGTCACCATATGTCGGTGATGTGCTTTACCCTTCGATGGCCAGTCGCGGCTGGCCGCATGCGCGGGCCTGGGCTCGGCAAGCCAAGATCGTGGCGCCGACGCTCGTCGGTGGTTCCGACAAGCGGGGCGGACCGGATCTCGGCCCCGAACGCGCCAAGGCCGTCTGGGAGAAGATCGGCATCAACGGCGGCACGCTTGCCGACGAACTGCCCGGACCGGAGGACGGTTGGGCGCTCGGGGGCGACAGGAACGATCTCCCCGCGTTGACAGTGGCACAGACAGCGCTCCTGCAGGGATTCCCGCCGAGCTGGCAGATCGCCGGCAGGAAGACACGTGGGTATCGGCAAGTGGGGCAAGCCGTTCCTCCGCCCCTTGCCGAGGCTGTCGGGCGGCAGATCGCGGCCGCACTCGGGGCTGCCGCATCTGGCTCGCAGCCACCTCACAGCGCGCGTTAAGATCGGGCCACATGAACGCCACCAAGCCCACAGCCCCCATCAACGTCGTTGATCTCTTTGCCGGTTGCGGTGGGTTCACTCAAGGTTTTCATGAGTTTCGGCCGGAAGGTGCCGATACTTCCGTATTTCGCACTGTAGCGGCAGTGGAGCACGACATCGCCGCCGCCTCAACCTATGCCCTGAACTTCGCGGACGAGGCAGGCGGCGTGGATCACATCCACGCCAAGGACATTGAGGAATGGGAACCCGACACGCACGAGGTGCAAGCCGAGGTCGTCCTTGGCGGGCCTCCGTGTCAAGGCTTTTCGGGCTTGGGCAAGGAAGACGAGAGCGACCCACGCAACAAGCTCTGGCAGGAGTATGCGAGAGTCGTCAACAAAATCAAACCCAAGCTTTTCATCGTCGAAAATGTCGATCGCTTTCTGCGGTCTCCTGAATTCGCGCTTCTTCACGCGGCGACCGAAAAGCCTGACGGAATGTTGCGCGACTACATGCTCGTTCGGCATTCAGTGCTGAACGCTGCGGACTACGGGGTGCCGCAGGCCAGGCGTCGAGCGATTGTTGTCGCTGTGCGTCGAGACCTCAAGCGTCTGGCGGACCTCGACTACCCCAAACCGACTCACACCAAAAACGCCGAGGATTTCCTTCCTGGATCCGGTCCCGAGAAGTGGGTGGCCGTGGGGCCGGCCGTCTTCGAGCGCACACCATCCGACACGCTTACGACGGACCTGCCCGAAGGAAAGATTTGTGCTCCATTGAATAAGACCCTTCCCGGAGAATTCCTCACGACGGACTTGCATATCGGTCGTAATCCGACAGAGCTCTCCAGGAAGAGGTACCGTGCCATCCCTGAAGGGGGGAACCGTCACGACCTCCCGCCGGAACTCTCCACGGAGAAGTGGTTGGCGCACACGAGTGGTTCCCACGATGTGATGGGCCGCATGTATTGGGACCGTCCTGCGGTGACCATCAGGACTGAATTCTACAAGCCGGAGAAGGGGCGTTACCTCCACCCTCGGGCACATCGCCCGATCACCCACTACGAGGCGGCCCTTATCCAAGGTTTTCCGCCCACTTTCAAGTGGAGTGGCAGCAAGATCCAGATCGGCCGTCAAATCGGCAATGCCGTGCCTGTCGGTCTTTCCCGGGCCTTGGCTGGGATGGTGTACGAAGCACTCAGAGGCTGAGGGGCGCTTCCTGGGGTTCCTCGCGCGGTTCTCTGCCGCGCACCGGTGCTGTTTCAAACAGGTGCTCGAACCATTCGGTGAGCCGCTGGACGGACCCCAAGGGAACGCTGCCGTCAACGGGTCCCTGCGGCAGGTTATGTGGATTCCACAGGGGATCCGAATCAACGGTTTCGATCCACTGGCGCAAAGCTTCGTAATCCCTGGGCTCATCGGGTGCGACGACTTCGTAGACCAAGGTGCTGCCGGCGGTTGCGGCAGCCTTGACGAGGCCGTTCACTTCGCGTCCCGTCCGAATGGTGCCCTTCTCAAGTAGCTTCACGAATGCCTGAGCAGTCGGTCGATGGTTGGTCATGTCCAGACGAAGAGCGGTGTTGAGAACGTCCTGATTGCCGCATGCGACGACCACAGGACGGTAGTCCTCGCCGTCGCGGAACAGTTCAGCAGCCCACCACAGGCGTGAGAAGCACTGAATGTCCCAGCGCCCGCTGAAGCGGGCCGCCTGACCCACGACCATTCGACCATCCTTCTCATGGCCCCATCGCCAGCGTACGAAGTCCGGTGCGACTCGAAGGGCGATGAAATTCCATATGCCCGTGTCAGTGGCTTCGGCACGAGTCATTCGCAAGGTGTAGTGGAAACGAGGAGCGAGCCAGGCATCGGATGCGGTAGGACGTTCTGTCTCGAATCGTTCCATTGCCTCATCAAGAAGCGCACGCACCTCTTCGGCGTTCCACCGGGACGAATTATCGAGGGGTGCGGTGGAGTTGCTCGTCAGAACTGCTTGGGGCAGGGGAGCTCCGGTTACCACCCCGGGAGTCAGCACCTTGGCGGCCACGGAATCTGAGATTCTCCCGAGCTTTTCGGGTATGTCGAACTTGTGCCCGGTAGTCATTGCGTCTCCCTCTTGCTTGCCAAGCGCCGCAAATCACGCAGGGCGGTCGACACTTTTCTGGGCTTGCGTGACTGTACCCCGGAACCATGCATGAGGCGGCGCTGTAGATCGCTGCCGTTCTCGCCCTCTGCACGTCCTTGTACGAGCTCTATGAGCGCATCCTCGGGCGAGAGGTCCGGATAGAGGTCGGGAATCATCCTGCGCAGTACGTCCTCGTGCCATCCACCAGGCCACTGCGGCTCACCGTCGACCATGTCACATGCATATATCGCCGCATTGAACATGGCGCTCCAGGCCTCGGACGCCACCTGGGACGCCAATATCTCTCGTACGAGCTTCTGCTCCGGAGTTCGAGCATGTTCCAGCACGCCGCGGAGCCCGTCCACGGCTGAGTTGAGCAGGAGCACAGGTTCGCCGGCTTCGGAGTCGACCAGCCAGGGATCGTCGCGGTATTCCTTGAGATGATCGTGCTCGGTGAAGTCGACCCAGCGCATCTTCACAGATCGTTCAGCGGCAGGCACCTTGGCTTCGAAGTCGACGTCCCAGGTCGCTTCGGATTCCCCGATCAGTCGTCCATCGACACCGTCGACGGTTGCCGCGATTCTCGCGGTCAACTGACTGCGGTTCACGTGCTCCTCCCGTCTGAGTTCGACGTCACCGATCCACGTACCGTCGCCTCGCGAGTGCAGAGGGAAGGCCTGGTACACGTTGGTTCGTCTGTTCGTGAGCACAGCAATGCACTGCGGCGCTTTCCACGGTCCAGCAGCGAGCTCGGCCGGGTCCACACTCACCGATACGTTGAGGCGTACTTCGGACCATCGTCGGTTGGTCTCCTCAAGGTCCTCGAGGGCAACAACCTGAGCCCGATCATTGATCCGCTCCAACCTGATCGGCTTGTTGTCGACGAACAGCTTCTCGACTCGAAGGGTGACGTCGCCACTGAGCACCTCATAGGGGAAGACAGTCTTCAAGAGAGTTCCTCCTTGGCCCGGCGTATGTCCACCATCACCTGTGACATCGCGGCGGACACCGGGTGACTGGAGGTATCCGTGATTCCGCGGAACTTCCCTTGGACTGCTCCGTCACGGAAGACGAGATTGCCGTGGGGCGTCAACTCGCAGCAGTCAATGGGGGACAGCTCACTCCATTCGACGCTGACAGGACCCGAAGACCGTGTGGCAAACCTGGGGATGGCCGTCAGCACCCATGGCTCCTCTCGTTTCGGGAGTTTCACCGTGACGGTCACCTCCCACGCGCCCGTATCGTCAATGGCTCCCGTGATGGCCTTGACCGTCGGAAATCCGTGCGTCCGGACCACCTTGGGCGGATCCAGTCGAAGCAGCTCACGCAGGACCTCCGGTCCCTCGTCCTGAGCTGTGTCGTCCTCCTGGCCGCGCAGGACCTCGCGCACCTTCTGCTCGGCCAGCCTCTTGAAGTCGATGATCTTCTGTCGTGCCCCGCGTTCGTACGTCGCCGTAAGGTCCTCGGTGCCTTCCCAGTCGTTGTGGTCCGGCGGCTCGGCAGTACGCAGAAGTTGCTCGGCTGCCTCGGCGTCCGGTGTGCCGCTGCGTGTTGCGGCGCCGGCGAGGAGCACCGCCTGGAACGGTCGATGCCCAAGCGGAAGGTCACCGACTCGCTTGTACCTCACCACCATCCGGGTCGAGCGCATGTAGGCGATGCAGTCGGGCTGTTCGTCCTCGTCACCGGCCGGTGTGACGAGGAGGACTGCCTCATGCACCCCGGGATCCTTGGTGTCGGGATCGTCCTTTCGACGACGCAACTCCAACGGAACCGAGGTTTGTAGTACTTGGTGACGGTCTGTGAGTTCTTCGACCGTCTCCGCGTCGAGGAACGCCTGTACGGCTCTGGAACGTGCAGGCTCGTACACATGGGGATCAATGAACTCTTCGGGTTTGACCGGCTTGCCGTTCTTGAAGGCGGCCACCGAGGCGCGCAGCTTGGCTCCCTCCTGCCTTCCACCGACCATCGAAGCCCAGAAGTTTCGCGCGAGACTGGCAACCAGTCGCTCGTGCAAGTCCTCGAGGTCTTCGGACTCCCCGGTACCGTCGAAGGCGCCGACGACCAGAAATGTCGTACCCGGTGCCGGATCGTCGCGTTCCAAGTAGAGAGAGGTGGCTGCTTCTTCGTCCCCCCACCAGGATTGGGCGGTGTTCCGGCGTTCGGGATCGACCGTGCCGAACCATCCGGGACCGGCGTATTCCACCCCGCCCAACGTGTGCCACGGAAGTTCGAGCCGCCCAGCCATGCGTCGCTGCGTGCGTCCGCCCTCCGGCGCGGACAGGGTGCTGTTCACGAGGACCAGGCCGAATCTACTGGTTGCCCACAATGCCGCCTTCCCCAGACCGTACGACCCGCCCTGGGCGCCGACCTTCCCGCTGTCCAGGGTGCGGCGCACGACGCGTGCGAAACGTCCGTCGTCGAACTCCGGGCCCGTGAGCCCGGTGGCGTTGTAGTCGTCCACTCGAAGCAGAATGAGTCGCCGGGTGCGTCGCAACTCCTGGAGTCCGTCCCGGAGTACTCGGCCCACCTTCTGCCGAGCGTCCGCGGCAGCGACGATATGCTTTTCTATGGATCCCCAGCCGAGGGCAGACATGAAGTGGTCGAGGTGCTGTCCCGTCAACTCGTGCACCGTATATCGGACGGTCACAGGCTCGGTGCCCGGTAGCTGCTCGTCCAGGCTGTTCTGCGTCGCCTCCCGCGCCAATACCTCAAGGCTGGGAGAGAAGGCGAAGGTGGCTGCATTGCCGCCCTCTCTGCCGCCGTCTTCCGGAGCCACTCGGAAGATCCACTGCACGTCGCTGGAAGGGGTCATCGGCGTTCGGCGGTTGACGGCGTCCTCCACGTCGACGTCCAGAGCCTTGGCGATGGCTGCGATCTTCTCGTAGCGCGGCTCGGAACGACCGTTGACCCAACCGTTCACGGCGGCCCCGGTGACCCCCGTCAGCTCGGCGAGCTTCTTCTGGCTCATTGCGCGTTGCGTCAACATCTCGCCGAGCCAGACGCTGAACTCTTTCACGATCCCCCTCGCTCACCACTCCGGGCCGATGTTAATTGATCTTGATCCAATTAAACTTTCTTAATCGGATTCGGACATAAGGTGCATACTAGAGTCACTCGACTGGAGTATTGGAGTGTGCCGTGGCACCATAGCATGCCTGCGGGGCGTGTATCGGGCGCCTGCGCTTCGCATATCCGTTCTGCGCAAGGGAGTTCGGGTGTAGGGTGACTGCTCGCCGCCCTCCCCGGGGCCCAAGTGCTCGTCCTCGAAAGTCCAGCGCGTGAAAGTCGTGCATGCCGCTACCGCCCTCTTGGTCCGCTTTGCATCCCTTTGCGGTGTCTGTTTCGTACCCAGTGCGAATGCCTCGGGGCATCCCGTTGCTGCATGCAGTGCAATCTGACTGTGGTCGCCCGAATCATCTTGGAATCTTGGAGGTTCCGTGTATCCGAACCGGCGCCAGATCTTCGCGGAGTTCCCCGCGGACAAGTCCTTCTCGGTGGAGTTTGTCGTCAACGGGTCGGCGACTTCGGCCAGGGTCACCTCTGGCGTGGACGAGATCCACCTGGGTGTTAGTGACATCGACGACGGTGTCGAGGCCGAGGAGGAGTGAGGTGCCGGGGGGTGTCGGGCGGGTGGGCGATCCCGGCCTCCGCCACGCATAGCAGTGGAGGTGTATTGTTCGCCAAAGCAACTTCCCGTGCTCGCCTCTGCCCTCGCAGAAGTGCACTCAGGGATGATATCGCTCATCGGTCGTGAGCTTATTATTTGCTTTAGTGAAGAGCGTCTGAGTTGTGTGACGTGAGCCTCTCAGGTGATCGTCTCCACGCCCGCCGTGCCGGTGGTGGCGGGTTGTGAGGCTATGCGTTCGGCGGGGCGTCACCTGCTGCCGCATGTCTGGCTCGGACGACGGACAGAGCGACATTTTCCGGCGATTCGTGTTCCCAGAAGCGCAGGACGATCCATCCCTCGGCTTCGAGGTGTGCGGTCGTCTCACGGTCGCGGGTCATGTTCTTGTCGAGCTTGGTGCGCCACCATTCCGCGTTCGCCTTGGGCTGAGTGGCATGCTGCGGGCAGCCGTGCCAGAAGCAGCCGTCCAGGAATATCGCGATCTTGGCCTTGGGAAAGACGATGTCGATGGTGCGACGAGGCATGCCGGGAACTGGCACGTTCACTCGATAGCGCAGGCCCGCAGCGTATAGTAGCCGTCGAACCGCGATCTCGGGAGCTGTGTCGCGGGAGCCCTGCTTGCTCATGCGGGCTGAAACGGCGGGGGAGGACGGGACGGCATCGCGCACGTGAGCATTCTGCCGGCGCGGTCAGGACAAGGCTCGATGCGTAGTCCCGGTTGAGGTGAGGGGACGGTCGGAAGATGGGATGGGCCCGGTTCGGGACTGTCGTTGGGCCCGATACACCTGCGACCGTCCGGCTTCCTCGATGTGGCGAATCCGGGGCGAGTGTCGAGAGCGCCCTCCCGGCGTCGGCTTCGCCGGGTGTCTTCGCTCCGCCACTGACACGCGCCTCTCCAGGGCGGAGAGTAACGAAGGCTGAGCGGATCTCTCCGCGGGCGCATGGGTGAGGTACCGGGGACCGTGGGGCGGCTGTCCGAGGGGGTGAGGCCGCAGGTCGGCTGCCGGAGCCGTCACTTCTGTCGGCCCGGCCAGGCCTACGCCCCGTGACACTCGCCGTAGACCCGCCCCGTCCCGCACCAGCACAGCCCCGTCGGCTCCGGAGGCCATGTCGTTGCTCGGCCGCGGGCTGCCAGGGTTGTGGCGTACTGGGGGAGGAGGGTGGGGTCGTTCGGGGAGGTGGCCTCGGAGGCGGCGAAGGCCTCGTAGGAGGGGACCGTGCCGCGTACGACGCCCAGGTTCGCGGTGCCGGAGGCGGACAGCTCGCGCAGGGATTTCTCTATGGTCGACAGGTGCTCCTCGTAGGAGGGGTACTCCGCGGAGAGGGACGGGTACGCCGAGAGCAGTTCCGTCAGCTCGCCCTCCGGCCAGTGGAGGATCGCGACCGGGAAGGGGCGGGAGAGTGCTTCCCGGTAGGCGCCGAGTTCCGCGCGGAGGCGGGAGATCTCCGCCTCCAGTTCCGCCGGGTTGTCCGAGCCCAGGGACCACACGCGCTTGGGGTCGTGCAGTTCGTCCAGGGAGACCGGCATCGAGTGCAGGGTGTCGGCCAGGACGTCCCAGTCGTCGTGGGGGAGGCCCAGCATGCGGCGTACCCGGTGACGGCCGAAGAAGAGGGGGTGGGTGGAGCGCGGGGGCCGCGTCCCCTCCGTCACCAGCAGACGGGTGGCCTGCGTGAAGACCTCCTGCGCCGTCTCCAGCTCGTCGTGGGCCTCCAGGGACTCGGCGACGATCACCCAGGGGGCCGGGTCGCGCGGGGACGCCGTGCGCAGGCCGTCGATGATCGCCCGGGCCTCGGCCTCGTGGCCGTACTCCCAGAGGTTGGAGGCCTTCAGGGCGCGGACCAGGTGGGGGCCGTCCAGGGCGTCGGGGGACGCCAGCAGGCGGTCGTAGAGCGCGGTCGCGGCGGGGCGGTCGCCGGAGAGTTCCAGGTGGGCGGCGGCCCGCAGCAGCAGGGCCTCGGCGTCCTCGGGGTACAGGCCGGCGGTTCGCTCCAGGCGGGCCGCCTCGGCGGAGTGGTCGACGTTCTCGGCAGGCGTGTCGGGGCGCATGGGGGACACCGTACTGCCGTGGGGTGACAAAGGAGAGCCGGGTGCCGGCCCGCCCGGCAGGACCGCACCGCCGCCCTGCGGCACAGTGGGGGTATGAGGACGGACGCGGAGGACAGGGACCTGCTGGGCCGGGGGCGCGTGGCGACCCGGCTGCCCGCCCAGGACCTGGAACGGGCCCGGCGCTTCTACTCCGAGAAGCTCGGGCTGGAGCCCGTGGACGAGCGGCCCGGAGGGCTGCTGTACCGGTGCGGGGGCGTGGAGTTCGCCGTCTTCCGGTCGGCGGGGGCGTCGCCGGGGACGTTCACGCAGATGGGGTGGCAGGTCGAGGACATCGACCGGGTGGTGGCGCTGCTCAGGCGGCGCGGTGTCGTGTTCGAGGTCGTCGACCTGCCGGGGCTGCGGACGGGGGAGGACGGGATCGCCGAGGTCGAGGGGCACTATCCGAGCAAGGGGGCGCGGGGGGAGCGGGCCGCCTGGTTCCGCGACAGCGAGGGCAACCTGCTCGGGGTCGGCGAGCCCCTCCCCGTGTAGCGAGCCTGCCTGCCCGCCCCTCCCTGGATCGTCTCCCCCGTCCACCTGAAGCGTCTGCACCGGCCCCGCCGCGAGCGGCGCCCGCACCGGGTTCCCGCTCAGGTACGTGCTCGCTTACGCGCGGTGACGGCCCGTGCCGCCGTCGTCGTGTTCCAGCGCGGCACCAGGCCGCCCGCCCCGCCCGTCACGGTCGTGAAACGGGAAGGCCGAAGGTGAGCGTCCGTGTCGACGCGGAGGTGTTCACCGCGGTGATCACCAGGTGCCGCGCTGCTGACGTGGGTGGTGCGCTCCATGCGGTTGGTCTCCTCCGTGGTGTCCCGCCCCGGCCTCCTGCATCGCCTGGCGCCCTGGGGCGAACGGCGTGCATCGGAAGGGCGAACGTACCCCTGGGGCCGCAGTCGTGAGAGCGGCTGTTCCCGGGTCTGGGTGTCGCCCAGCCGGCCCGCACCCCACTGCCGTCCGCGACCTGATGGCGCTGTCCCCACTCGTGGCGTCGAGCGGCCCCGTGGCCTTAAGCGTGTGCATGTCGCCTCTCGCATATATCGGCAGTTCTGCCGCCTGGGCGATGTGGAACGGAGGCACCAGCGGTCTGCCAGGGTCACCAGGAGGGAAGAGTTCGCCCAGCGTCTACGACCAAGCGCGTTCGACCACGAAGACCGTGCTAGCCCGCAACCAAGTCTGGCCAGAGATCCCAGGTGCCGGACAGGGGACCGTACAGGACACACTGCTCAAGCACTGCAAGGTCATCGTTCAACGGATCACGGCGGGTGGAAAGGCGCCCACGGGTTTCTACTCGGCTCCCGAGGAGTGGTATCACGGCTGCACCGACACCCTGGCCGAGTGGTTCGCCGAGCGGGACCAGTAGCCGCCACGCCTGGGCGGCGAAGCGGCCAACCTCCACGCAGGGAAGGCCAGCAGGGAACCGCGGCGGCTCCTGTGCGTAGCCGTCGGCCTTCCGCTCCGTAGCCGCGAACCCTGCGCACCCCCCGTGAACCTTTCCCGAACCCTCCGGGCTCTGGGCGCCCTACTCCGCAGCCGGTGGCGTGGGGTCGGTGGCCCCGCTGGCGAGCTGGGCGCGCTGCTCCCGGCGGTATTCGGCCTCGGCCTGTGCGATGGCCTCGTGCTCCTCCCGCTTCAGCGCCAGGGACTCCACGGCCTCGTTGTAGGCGTAGTTCGGCTCCGGTAGTGGCTCCTCCCGCTGCCACGCGCCGACGCATTCCACGGCGTGGGAGAGGACCCCGCGCAGCACCCAGGCCCGGGAGCGGGCGCCGCCCCGGTAGGCGTACTCCAAGCCGGACTGCCAGGCGTCCAGCAGGTCCAGGGTCTGGTACAGGCGTGCGCGTAGGGCCTCGTCGCGCAGGACGCCAACGGCGACGCGCGCCGGGGCGGTGAGGTCTTCCAGCTCCTGGTCCCACGTCTCCCGGGCGGCGGTGAACGCGGCGGACTCCTCCGCGTCCAGCCCGTGCTTCCGGGCGTCCGGCACGTCGCGGACGTGCCGCTGGAGTTTGCCGAAGGTGTCCGCCAGCGTGGCCACGGCGGTGTCCTGCTTGGCCTCTAGCCGGGCCTGGCGGGCGTCTGCCAGCGCCTTGGCCTGCGCCTGGTGCGTACCAACGTATGTAGCCGCCGCACCGACCAGGGCGCCGACGAGTCCGGAAACGGGAGAGATCCAGTCCATGGGTGTCAGTCTCCGTCAACGGACCCGCCGGGCGCGGCGGGTTGGGTCAGGCGGTGCTCTCGGCCTCGGTCTCCTCGGTGTCGCCACGGGGGCGCAGCACGGTCGCCAGGGCGCGGTACACCGTGGCGCGGGAGGGGTGCTGTCCGGCGCGCTTGCCGGTGGGGATGATCAGCTTGCGGCGGATGTCGTCCACGGGCACGCGGCGGGCGTACAGGTCGCGCGCCATGGCCACCAGGTCGGCGTCCAGGGCCTCGGGACGGCCACCGTGGCGCCCGCGCTCCCGGGCGGACGCCTGGCCCTCCAGGGTCTTGTTCCGGACAAGTCGGCTGAGATGTGGTTGGAGAGGAAGACCTGCGGCGTTACCAAAAACGGTGTCGGGCGCGTCCCGATACCCGGTCGCCACCGAACCCAAAAATGCCTCTGACCTGTGGCGATGGCGAAATACTGCCGTTGTCGCCTCTTCCCGCTGCCGGGCATCCTGCTGCCTGTTGCGCAATTCCGCGCCAGACTTCAGCTCACAGGGGGAACCCATGGAGATCATCGTTGCGGCCCTGATAACGGCGGCCGGAGCCATCGCCGCCGCCTGGATCGGCCAGCCCAAGTCTTCCCGGTCCGACGCCAGCAAGGAGAGCAAGCGGCCTGTGTCGTAGGCCGGGTACGGTCCCGGGGACGCCGTACGAAGGAGACCAACTGTGGCTGCGTACCTGACCGTTCTGACCACGACCGATGCCGCCGAGAAGGCCCAGGCTCTGGCCGCCAGCGCGGTGGAGGCCAAGGTGGCGGCCTGCGCGCAGATCGATGGGCCGATCACCAGCGTGTACCGGTGGGAGGGCGCGGTGCAGACGGACCAGGAATGGCGCGTGCTGTACAAGACGACCGCCGAGCGGTACCCGGAGCTGGAGGCGCACATCAAGCAGGTGCACGACTACGACACCCCGGAGATCATCGCCACCCCGGTCACCCACGGCAGTGACGCGTACCTCTCCTGGGTGAGCGAGGAGACGGCCAAGGGCTGATCAGGCGGCAAGCGGCGCGGATGTCCTCGGTGAGGTCCCGCGCCGCACTGTGCCGCTGGGGCAGCAGCGCGGCCATGGACGCCAGGCGGTGGCGGCCCATGGTCGTGGGCGTGGTGGTCGCGGCGTCCACGAACCGGCGCCCGACCTCCACGCCCCGGTCCACGTCGCCGGACAGCACGTAGCCGGTGGCCGCGTCGGACAGGACCGCAATGGACACCTTGGAGTCGTCGTCCCCCAGGTTCGGCAAGGCATCTTTGGCGGCCCGGCCCAGGTCGGGGTGGCGTAGCTGGGAGTACGTGGAGACCGTCAGGGAGTCCAGGCGGGGCCGCTGGTAGAAGCGAATCCACGCCTGTTCGGCGTCGGGGTTGGCGTAGTCAAAGGCGGTGGTCGCCCGGTCGAGGGCGCGCACCGCGCCCTCCCGGTCCCCGCTCGCGGCGGCTTCCTCGGCCTCCCGGGCGGCCAGCCAGGAGCGGGCAGCGGCGCACCCGGCGCCGCGTACGTGCTCCTAGGCGGCGGCCAGCATCTCCCGGGCCTTGTCCGCCGGTACCGCGTACGAGGCGTAGCCCATGGCCAGGGCCACGACGGCAGGGTGCCCGGCCTCGCGTCCGGCCAGAGCAGCCGTCTTGTAGGAGTGCCGCGCGGTGTCCATGTCGCCCACGTCGTAGGCCGCCCAGCCCGCCAGTGCGGCCGTCTCCCCGGCCGCGATGGTGAGCGCCGGGCGGTGGGGGCCGGAGCGCGGGATGAGCGCGGTCAGGGTCTCCAGGTGGCTGCCCAGGCGGGCGGCCAGCAGCTTGGCGGGGATGTGGTGTTCGCTGACGAACAGGTGCGCTGTGGCCTCCACCAGCTCGTCCGTTACTTGGCTGTCCACGTTCGGACCGGCCAGTGCCGCCGCGAGCCGTCCCCATGGCTCGGTGGCGATCCCAGCGGCCAGTATCGAGACGCCGAGGAATGCGCGTCGCTCCACGGGGGAAACCCCCTCCTGGTCATCTAGTGATACCGATGTTGACACGAGTGTGCGGTAACGGCGGCTGGCGGCCACCGCCCGCCGGACTTCCTCCACGGGGACGCCGTACCCCTCGGCGATCACGTCGTGCCAGTCGGGGATGGGGAGACGCTTCTCCGTCTCCCACCGCTTGATGTTCTCCGGGTCGACGAACCGCCCGCTGGTCCGCTCCAGGTGTCCGGCCTGGTCGCGTCTGGTGCGCCCTGCCTGTTCCCGGAGACCACGCAGCAGGTGGCCGATGCCGTCCGGACTCATCATGCGCTGTCCTCAAGGCTCGTTTCCCATGGGGGATTTCATCCTGGCCCCCCGTGCTGGCCCCCCGCCGGAGAACGCACCCCTTTCCGGCCCTCCCAGCCCAACGAGCACGGTCGTTGGCTAGGTATGTGCCCACT
This sequence comes from Streptomyces cinereospinus, assembly GCF_042430725.1. Classification (NCBI taxonomy): domain Bacteria; kingdom Bacillati; phylum Actinomycetota; class Actinomycetes; order Kitasatosporales; family Streptomycetaceae; genus Streptomyces; species Streptomyces cinereospinus. The sequence continues at coordinate 36,578 of NZ_JBHMCY010000006.1, forward strand.
GCTCAGCAGATGGACACGATCCCCGCCCGCGACCGACGAGGCTCTGATGACTGTGACCGCTTCCGCTCACCCCACAGGGCACCCGGGCTACACCGAGACCCTGCCCTGTGAGGAGGCCAGCCCCTCGGCCGCCCGCAGGCTCGTACGCACGGCGTTGACCGCCTGGGGGCTGGGGGACCTGGCGGACGACGGTTGCGTGATCGTGTCCGAGCTGGTGACCAACAGCCTGGATCACACGGGGTCCCGGAACCTCCGGGTCACCGTCAGCCGCCCCGCCCCTGGCTGGGTCCGGGTCGCGGTCGTGGACCAGGCCCCCCGCTCCCTGCCCGAGAGGCGCACCGCTTCCGCCAGCGACACGGGCGGCCGGGGCCTGGTGGTCGTGGAGGCCCTGTCCGACCGGTGGGGGACGGACCTGCTGGGACGGGTGTGGGCGGAGCTGCGGACGGACGGCAAGCCGTGACCGAGCAACCCGTCCCGGTGCTGCCGGACATAGCCCGGCTCCGGCCACGGCAGCAGATGGCCATGGACTGCGCCCGCTGCGGCCGTCCCCTGGGGGCGGGCGGCCGGGTCTGGGGCGACACGCGGCACCGGGGCCTCCTGTTCCGCCTGTGGGTGTGCGCCCCCAACTGCCGGCCGCGCGCACCCGGTAGCGCGCCCTGAGCTGCTGCCCCGGCTGCGGTGCGGACAGCCCGCGGCCGGGGCTGCCTGGACCGCCTCCCTCTCCGCGTCCCCCGGCGGGGAGGGAGGCACCCCCGCCCTCCGCTCCCGGAGCGCGGACCGTGCACGGACAGCAAGCCAAACCCGAGGAGGCGTTCGTGACCACCGCCGTTCCCACCGCTCCACCCCTGCGCGAGCTGCTGACCCGGCCCAGCGTCGCGGCGGGGGCCGTGGTGCGTCCGGCACCCCGTGGACCGTGCCACGCGATTCCCGGGCGCTGCTGCCCCCGCGCCGACGCCGAGTACGCCGCCACCGCGTGGCCCAGGTCCGTGGCGAGGACCGTCGCCGCGACGAGGACGCCCGTCGGCCCCGGCTTCTCCGCCGTCGTCGAGGGTGGTCGTCGGAACCGGCGTCGGGGGCCCGTGCCGTGCGGGACCGACGGAAGCACCGGGGGCGGGCGCGCGGGGTGTCGAGGGCTCCGACAGCCCTTTCCCCCAGACCGGTTGACGAAGTGTCGGCGCCCCTGTTGCCGCGCCCGCGGTGAGGCAGGAGCGGGTGAGGTATAAACGGGTGAGGTACAGACGAACGGCGGCGCCCCTGAGCGCCGCCGCGCCAGGAGGGGGGAGTCGGTGATGACGCGTCCGTACGCCAAGCCGCGCCCCGTCGTCCTGCTCCTGGTCCTCCTGGTCGACCTCGCGCTGCTGGACGCCGGCGTCCTCTCCGCCACCGTCGCGCTCGCCGCGACCGCCGCGGCCGGGGCGGCGCTCGCCGTCTGCCTGCTGGCCGCCGCCCGGTGCGCGCCGGCCGTGCCGCCCACCCGGGTGCGTACGGCCATCCGCGACCGCGACCGCCGTACGGCCTTCCTGCCGCAGCGCGATCCCGACGCCAAGGGGCGCACCCGCCCCCGGGCGCCCGGCCACGCCCTCCTGACGACCGTCGCGTAGGGCACACCGCACCACCCAGCCGCACCCCCGTGACCCCGCGCGGGTCGTCCTGCCGCCATCCCCTTGTCCCGGCACGACGAGACCCACGACGGAGGGCCCACCCATGTCCGTTTTCGCCCATCTGGTAGAGCAGCTCGCCGAGTTGCTCCAGCCGCTGTTCCACGCCTCCGCGGCCGCCGCCGCGATCGTCCTGTTCACCGCGCTCGTCCGGCTGCTGGTGCACCCGCTGTCGCGGGCCGCCGCGCGCGGGCAGAAGGCGCGGACGCGGTTGCAGCCGCAGATCGCCGAGCTGCGCGAGAAGCACGGCAGGGATCCCGAGCGGCTGCAACGGGCCGTGCTGGAGCTGCACCAGAAGGAGAAGGTGTCACCGCTGGCCGGGTGTCTGCCCGGGTTGCTCCAGGCGCCCGCGTTCTTCCTGCTCTACCACCTCTTCTCCAACGGGGAGATCGGCGGCCGGCCCAATGAGCTGCTCTCGCACGAGCTGCTCGCCGCGCCGCTCGGGGACCGGTGGTCCGACGCGCTGGGCACCGGCGGCCTCCTCGGGCAGGCGGGGCTCGTGTACCTGGGGCTGTTCGTCCTCGTCACCGCCGTCGCCGCGTTCAACTACCGGCGCACGAAGAGCATGATGGCCGCCAACCCCCTGGCGCCGGTGGGCGTGGACGGCGGGCAGCAGGTGCCCGGGATCGGGGCGGTCACCAAGGTGATGCCGTTCATGTCCTTCTTCACGCTGGTCACCGTGGCGGTGGTGCCGCTGGCCGCCGCGCTGTACGTGGTGACCAGCACGACGTGGAGCGCCGTCGAGCGGGCCGTGCTCTACCGCTGACGCCGGCGGGACTTCCCGGTGGCGGAGGCCGTGCGGTACGCCGGCCGGTTCATGACCCTGCACCCGGGGGCTGCGGGGTTGTCCATGGGCGCGATCCCTCCGGTTGCCGTGCACGGCTGATACGGCCGTGCCGACCGGAGGGCCGCCCGGGTCGATCCCGCGCCCCCGGCCCGGGCCGGGGGCGCGAGGGCCGGGCCGGTCAGACCTGTTCGCCCAGGAACTGCTCCAGCGCCTCGACCACGAAGCGGTGGTCCTGGAGCTGGGGGAGGCCGGAGACCGTCACCGCGCCGACGACACCCACGTCCGCCACGGTGATCGGGAAGGAGCCGCCGTGGGCGGCGTAGGCGTCGGGGTCCAGGCGGGAGGACTCCTCGAACGTCGTGCCCTTGGCCCGGCAGCGGGCGCCGACCAGGTAGGAGGCGGAGCCGTAGCGCTCCACCACCCGGCGCTTGCGGGCGATCCACGCGTCGTTGTCCGGGGTGGAGCCGGGCAGTGCGGCGTGGAAGAGCTGCTGGCCGGCACGGTGGATGTCGATGGCGACCGGGGCCTGGCGCTCCCGGGCCAGCTCCACCAGCAGCGAACCGAGCGCCCAGGCGTCGTCGTGGGTGAACCGGCGGAACACCAGCCGGCGCTCCTGGGCCTCCAGTTCCTCGACCGTGGGCGTCAGTTCGGGGGTGATCTTCGGCGTCATCGCGCTCCTGGGGCCGTGGTTGTGGGTCACAGGGTCACCGTCACTCCGTCGCGGGCCGAACGGCGGGCCGCTTCCAGTACGTCGAGGGCGGCGGCCGCCTCCAGGGCGGTCACCGGGTTGGGGCCGCCGTCGCGCAGGGCGGCGGCGATCGCGGCGTAGTACGCGGGGTAGTCACCGGGCAGGGTGGCCACCGGGCGGCCGCCGCCGGTCAGCGGGGACTCCCCGGCGCCGGCGCGGCCCCACAGCGACTCGGGCTCCGTGCCCCAGCCGGGGCCGGGGCGCCGCCCGTCGCGCAGTGCCGCCTCCTGCGGGTCGAGGCCGTACTTGACGTAACCCGCCCGCGAGCCCAGCACCCGGAAGCGCGGGCCGAGTTGGGCGGTGGTGGCGGCGGCGTAGAGGTGGGAGCGGACGCCGTTCGCGTGGGTCAGGGCGATGAAGGTGTCGTCGTCCGTCTCGGCGCCCGGGCGGCGCGCGTCGGCCTCGGCGTACACCGAGACGGCCGGGCCGAAGAGGACCAGCGCCTGGTCGACGACGTGGCTGCCGAGGTCGTACAGCAGGCCGCCGATCTCCGTCGGGTCGCCGGACTCCCGCCAGCCGCCCTTCAGCCGGGGCCGCCACCGCTCGAAGCGGGACTCGAAGCGCCACACGTCACCGAGTTCGCCCTCGGCGAGGAGGTGGCGCAGGGTCAGGAAGTCGTTGTCCCACCGGCGGTTCTGGAAGACGGAGAGCAGCAGGCCGCGCTCCTCGGCCAGCGCGGCGAGCCCGCGGGCCTCGGCCGCGGTGCCGGCGACGGGCTTGTCGACGACCACCGGGAGGCCGGCCTTCAGGGCGGTGGTGGCGAGCGGGACGTGCGTCTTGTTCGGCGACGCCACGACGATCAGGTCCAGGTCCTCGGCCCGCTCGAACAGCTCGTCCGGGGTGGCGGCGATCCGGACGCCCGGGTGCTCGGCGCGGGCCTGCTCCTGCCGCTCCGGGTTCGAGGTGACCACCGTGTCCAGGGCGAGGCCCTCGGCGGCGGCGATCAGCGGGGCGTGGAAGACGGAGCCCGCCAGGCCGTAGCCGACGAGGCCGGCGCGGAGGGGCGAGCCAGGAGGTGTGCCAGTCATGCGTCCACTTTCGCAACGCTGTTGCCAAAATGCAAGCGGGAGGGACAATGGAAGGGTGAACAGGCCGAATTCCACCACCGGGGCGGGCGCGCGGCAGGGCGCCGGGCCGGGGACCGCCCAGGGCGCCGGGCAGGGGGCCGGGTACGGCGCCGTGCAGGGGGCGAACCTGCTGGCCGTGCGCAGTCACAACGCCGCCCTCGTCCTCGAACTGCTGCGCAGGGCCGGCGCGGAGGGCGTCAGCCGGCTGGAGCTCGCCGAGCGCACCGGGCTGACGCCCCAGGCCGTCAGCAAGATCACCGGACGGTTGCGGGACGAGGGGCTGGCGGCGGAGGCCGGGCGGCTGGTCTCCACGGGCGGCAAGCCGCGCACGGTGCTGCGGCTGGTGCCGGAGGCCGGGCACGCGGTCGGGGTGCATCTGGACCGGGACGAGCTGCGGGTGGTGCTGGCCGACCTGGCGGGCGTGGTGCGCGCGGAGCGGTGTTCGGCGATGGACCTCGGGGCGGGGGCCGAGGCGGTGGTGGGGCAGGTGGTCGCGCTCGTCGCGGAGGTCCTCGGCGGCAGGGCGGCGGCCCGCGTCCGCTCCCTGCTCGGGGTGGGGGTCGCCCTGCCCGGGCCGCTCGACCACGTCCACGGCGTGCTGCACCGGGTCACCGGGATTCCGGAGTGGGACGGGTTCCCGCTGCGGGACGTGCTCGGGGGGCGGCTGGGGGTGCCGGTGGTGGTCGACAAGGACACCAACGCCGCCGCACTGCGGCTCGCCGTCGCGGGCGGGGCCGGGTCCTTCGCGTATCTGCACGTCGCGGCGGGGCTCGGCTGCGGGCTGGTGATCGGCGGCGCGGTGCATCGCGGGACGCGGACCGGGGCGGGGGAGTTCGGGCACCAGGTCGTGCAGCTGGACGGGCCGGTGTGCGGGTGCGGGAACCGCGGCTGCGTCGAGGCGCTGTGCCTGGCCGCGGTGGCGCGCGGGGACGTGGCGGAGGCGGCGCGGGTGCTGGGTGTCGGGGCGAGCAACCTCGTCGCGCTGCTCGACGTCGACCTCGTGCTGCTGGGCGGGCGGATCGTCGCGGGGGAGCCGGAGCGGTTCGTGCGCGGGGTCGCCGAGGTGCTTCGGGAACGTGCCCGGCGCACGGGTGACGCGGTGGTGCCGGTGCGGATCGCGGGCGGCGGGACCCGCACGGTCGCGGAGGGCGCGGCCCAGCTTCTGCTGGCGCCGTTGTTCGGGCGGGGCGGGGGATGAGGGCGGGCGTGGGCCGACAGCGCCGGGCCCGACGCCGACCCTGACGCCGACGCCGACGCCGACGCCGGCGGTGCGGTCTGGAGGGCGGGGGCCGGTGTGGATACCGAGCCGATGGGGCGGTGGGTGCGGCGTCGGCGTGGACGGCGGGGTGTGGTCGGTGTCGGCGGTGGAGCGTCGGGTCGGTGACGACAGCGGGGCGTGGGGTCAGCAGGGCGCGGGGTCAGTGGGGCGTGGGGTCAGTGGGGCGTGGGGTCGGCGGGGCGTTGGCGTCGGCGTTGACCGGTCTCGGGGACCGGTACCGCGGTTGTCGATGAGGACGATCACGGCGTGGCCGGTGCGCGGGTGTCGACGCGGTTCTCGTCCTCGCGGCGGGCCTCGCGCTGGGCGGGGATCGCCCCGACGCCGTCGAGTGCCCGGCAGCGGGCGAGGAGTCGGCGGTGGCCTCCGGGAACGGCGGTGACGCGCCGGGTGTGGCCCGTGCCGCGTCGTACGGTCCCGACACGCCGGGCCCGCCTTCGCCGGAGCAGGCGGCCGCCCGGCGCGAGGTCACCGACGCAGCCCGAACGGGCGGACCTGTTGGGCCGTACGGCGCGGTCTCCTCGCGCGGCGGGGGTGCCCGGCGCGGAATGGGGGCATGCGACTGTGCACGCCCGTCTCCCTCTGCCTCGCCGCAGCCGCCCTCCTCGGCGGAGCCGCGTCGCCGGTGCGCGCCGCCCCCGGACCCGACTGCGCCGCCGCCGACGACCGGCGCTTCCCCATCACCACCCGCATCCCGGGCGGCCCGGACTCCTACGACGCCGGCGGTGGGTACGGGACCTGGTCCATCGAGCTCACCAACACCACCGGCCGCACCTGCACCGGCATCCACCCGGTCGTGGTGCTGGTCGACGGCGAGCGGGCGCTGAAGCCGTCGCAGCCCCGGCTGGAGTTCTACGAGGGGCCGCGGCCGCGGCCGGTACGGTTCCAGCGGACCGACCAGGACGAGCTGGTGGGGGCGTTCGAGGAGGGGTTCGCGGGGTTCACCGTGCCGGCCGGGCGGACGCTGACCGTGCGGGTGCGGCTGGCGATGACCTCCGACGCCGTACCGAACGAGGTGACTGCCAACGCGGCCGTCGTGCAGCGGCGCGAGGACGACGGCGACTGGGTCGGGCAGTCCAACGACTACCGCTTCCGGGTGCGCGTCGAGCCGGACGGCGCCGCCGAGCCGGACGACGACCCCTCCTCCTCCGCGTCCTCCCCGACGTCCTCCGCCGCCGCCCCCACCGCGCCCGACAGGCACCGCTCCCTCGCCGACGAACTCGCCCGCACCGGCCTGACCACCCCGCACGGAGCCCTCGCTGTCACCGCCTCCCTGCTCGCTCTCACCGGCGGAGCCCTGCTGGTGCGCAGGCGGCGCTGACGTGACCGCCGCACGTGCGACGATCACGTCTTCCCGTCCTTCCTGATCACGCACGCCCTGCTGTTCGTCCACGGCACGGTCGGCATGGCCAACGGGCTGTGGACCGACCGCACGGGGGCCGCCGGGGGACCCTTCCGGTTCCTCACCACGCCCTGGGGCGTGCTGCCGGCACAGATCACGTACTTTATTTGGCCCTGACCTGCGGCTTGTCGCCCTCCGTGAGGCATCGACAACAAGCCGATACTGACGAGAAGGCCCTCCCGCGATACCGGGAGGTCCTTCGTCGTTGTGGCGGATTCTCCGCGATCAGATGTACTCGATCAGGTCGGCGATCGAATCCACGACCTTCGAGGGTCCGTACGGGAACCGGTCGACCTCGTTCGGCTGGGTGACGCCCGTCATCACGAGGAAGGTCCGCATCCCGGCCTCAAGGCCCGCCAGGACATCCGTGTCCATCCGGTCGCCGATCATGGCCGAGGTCTCCGAGTGTGCGCCGATCGCGTTCAGCCCGGCCCGCATCATCAAAGGGTTGGGCTTGCCGACGAAGTACGGCTTCTTGCCGGTCGCGGCGGTGATTAGGGCGGCGACCGCTCCTGTAGCGGGGAGTGCGCCTTCGGTCGAAGGCCCGGTCTCGTCGGGGTTCGTGGCGATGAACCGGGCACCGTTGTTGATCAGCCGGACCGCCTTCGTCATGGCCTCGAACGAATAAGTCCGAGTTTCGCCCAAAATGACAAAGTCAGGGTCGGTATCAGTCAATACGTACCCGATCTCGTGCAGGGCGGTGGTCAGCCCGGCCTCGCCGATCACGTACGCCGTGCCGCCCGGCCGCTGGTCGTCCAGAAACTGTGCGGTGGCGAGGGCTGAGGTCCAGATGTTCTCACTCGGCACGTCGAGGCCCATGCGGGCCAGGCGGGCGTGCAGGTCACGCTGGGTGTAGATCGAGTTATTGGTCAGAACCAGGAAGGGCTTCCCTGACTCCTTCAGCCGCTTGAGGAACTCCTCGGCGCCGGGGATGGGGATGCCTTCGTGGATCAGAACCCCGTCCATGTCGGTCAGCCACGACTCGATCGGCTTGCGCTCTCCCATGGGGATGTTTCTCCTGCCGGACGCGATGTACGAGGCGGCTTGCGCTCGACGTAGACATTACCGCCGACACGTGTTCGATTCCGATGCAGTCGGATCTGTCCGGTATTCGGATGGCTTTCCCCGAATATCGACCAGTCAAAACGTGACCATGCTCACCGTATCCGGTCCAAAGTTCAAACAGGTGTCGGTCGTCGGGCCGGTCGAACAGCGCGGTCACGTCATGATGATGATGTCCGCGCCGCTCGCCGAAGACCTGACCGTGAAGACGGTCATCTCGGCCCCGCTCAACGCCGAGGCGGACGTGAAGCCAGTGGTGGCAACAGTCGCCATCGACACCAGCACGGGCGAAGTCGTCGCTCGGGAGAAGGAGAAGTGCGAGCACGTCGACGAGGTGCCCACTGTCGCAATCGAGCAGGTCGTCGATGTCGTACTCGAAGCACGCTCGGAGATGGGCCCGGAGGTCCCCATCATCGCCGCAGAGTCGGTCGAAACTCCCGAGGCGCCTGCCGAGGGCGAGCAAGCGCCTGGGGTCGTCGGCCTCGAAACTCCCGTCCGAGAAGAGGATGTCGCCGCGACAGCCGTCAGGCCGGAGGAAGTCGAGCTGACCTCGACAATGGAGAGCTAACTCGCGGGTCCACCCTTTCGAGGCCCGCAACTGCCCAACAATACGGTCTATTTCCCCTAGACTCTGGAGTCTCTCCGCACCACTGTCGCGAGACCTCTCGATGATGGTGCGGAATTCACTCGACTCCGAGAATTGGATGGACCAGCATGGCCCAGGTCGCTCGGCAAGGCGTCCGGCACATCAAGAATCCCGCGGCCCCGAGGATGGCCTTTTCTCTACGTCCAGCAGAGATGCCGAGAGACGGCCTGGAAGACGACGCCATGATCAAGGGTGTCAGGTACGACGGAACGCCCTTTGTGGGACTCGACGTCGAGGCGGCAGAGGCCGAGGGGTGCGTGTTCGACAGCTCTCGCTTCACTGGATCACGCCTGGTCAGAAGCCAGTTGAGTGACTCGCAGTTCAGTACCTGCGACTTCGCCGAGGTGGTCGCACAAGACGCGTCTCTAATCCGGTGCACTATCAGCGGAAGCCGTATGACGGGTTCGACATGGAAATCCGGTACGTTCCGGGACGTGCGGTTCGAGGGGTGCGTCGGTACCCCGGCGATGCTTCGACACATGAAGCTCTACAGCGTCGTATTCAGCGACTGCAAGCTGGCTGGTCTTGATCTCCAGTCGGCGGAGATGTACAACGTGAAATTCGAGAACTGCGACCTGACCGGGGCACAATTCGCCAACGCGAAATCTGGTGTTGTGCGGTTCGAGAATTGCACGCTCATTGATGTGGGCGGTGCGGCCAGTCTCAAGGGTGCAACAGTGCAGGGCCCAGGGTCGATGGAGCTGGCCCTGAGCCTTGCACGCGAAGCAGGAATCCTGTTCGAGCCGTAGGCCGCGTCAGGCGGCCACGGTCGGCTTGTGGCCCGCGTACTCCGGACTGGAGATCGCGCGGGCCACCTGCGTGAAGTCGAGGGTCTCGGCCCAGGCGCACATCCCGTCGAGCAGCATCTGCCCGTAGGGGGTGAAGTGCTCCCGCTGGGTGCGCATGTCTGCGCAGGCGTCGCGGAGTGAGGCCCCGTACTTCTCGACGAGGTCGCCCGTGCCGCGAACGGGCTGCATGTACATGAGGGGGACCGCCACGACGGCGGCGTGGAAGGCCGCGTGCAGCGGGCGCTTCTGTCCGATCTTGACGGCGGAGAGCGCGCGGTACTCGTCCTTCTCCAGCTCCCGGGCCGAGAGGTTGAACATGGGCTCGACCATGTCCAGGACGAAGAGGCCCGTGTGCAGGCCCTCGTGCACGAGGCACTCCGCGTATTCGGGCACGTCCCAGTGGCCTCCAGGGCTCATGACCACCAGGCCGGGCAGCTTGTTGGCACTGCCTCCGCCGTCCTGCCCGGAGTTGACGACGACGACATCGGTGACCAGCAGGTCGACCAGGCTTCCCAGGTCGCTGTTCAGGCCGTGGATGTGCTGTATGGCCTGGTTGACCTTCGAGTCCCAGTCTTCCCGGGTCGGGCCGTCCGAGGGTGTGGCGGGGCCGACGATGTGGGCGAAGACGCCCTCCTGGCGGCAGTGCTCGGCCCAGGCGCCGTCTTCGTACGAGATGGTGAACCGCTCGGCCTCCGCCGGCATGGGGCGGAGCTGCGAGATGGCGCCGCGGAAGGCGGCCGGGACGCTGTCTGCGCCGTCCGGGTACTCGCCGGTCAGGGCGTGGACCAGGCGAGCCGTCGTCTCGTAGACGTGTCCGATGTTCAGGAAATGCACGGGAGATCGCTCCTTCAGTGATGACCGGCCGTGCGCCCGGAACGGAAGCCCCGCTCCGGGCGCACTCGTTGCGTCAGCGCGTCGCGGCGCCGGAGGGGTGGACTAGTTGGTCCAGCCGCCCATCATGCAGACGTTGTCCGCCTCCTGGGAGCGCTGCACCCGACCCTGGATGACGGCCGGCAGGCCCTTCGGGTCGTCCTTGACGGCGGCCACGAGGTCGGACAGGACGGTGCGCGGCATGGCAGCCGTCTCGGCCGACTCGATCTGGGCAGACCTCATGGTGTTCTCCCTTGCTCGACGAGTGGTGCTCTGCACTTGCTCGCCCGCCCCAGCCGGATCTGCGGCCGATGCGGGGTCCTGGTTCCGCCTCCGAGGGGGATGCAGTCGGTCGGGGGAGGCCGATGCGCGGACACTCGAAGGCGGAAGATCACGTGGTCATCTGCACATAGGCGGCCATGACCGATACCGAGGCGAGGATCAAGAGGCCCTGGAAAACCCACTGACGCCATCCGAGCGGGCGCCCGTGTCGGGCCTTCGGACTGGCGAAGATGCCCACCGTCAGGGCGGCCATCACCGCGAGGAGGGCAAGGACGTAAGCGACCTGCTGCGCTCTCGGGCTCACGAGACACCCGTCCCGCTCCTCTGGCTGTAGATCCACAGAAAGCGGCGGGTCAGGCTCGCGACCTCGCGCATGTAGAAAAACGAGGCGAAGGTCGGAGCGTCCGGCTCGGGGCGGGCCTTCAGGTCCAGCAGCTTGTACGCCTGGGAGAACAGGGCCCTGACCGTGGGGTCATCGTCCGCACCCAGCTCCTCGGAGAGAAGCAGTTGCAGGTGACCGATGAGGATCGGCGTCCTCTTGTCGATGTCCTTGCGGGTCGTCGTGCCCAGCCTCATGACGAGGGCAGTGTCGGTGCTGTCCCCGATCATCTCCACGTCGATCGGAGCTTCGTCGACGCTCGGAGCCTCTTGTCTCTCGCTCACGGTGGACACCACGGATCTCCCCTCGGTACCGCATCGCTGTGCCGGTTCCTTGGCTGCTCGGGTTCGTGACGAACGTAGAGTGGGTGCAGCCCAAGTCCCAAGCAGATTGCGTGAGTTTGCAGCAAGTCGATTGACGGCCTCGAACGGGCTCGTGACCATCAGTGTGTCGCGCAATCCTGCGCAAGACAGCGGACGGGAGAGCAGCCATGCAGCTAACGTTCCTGGGGAAGAACTCCACCCCCGGAGACAGCCCCACCCTGTACGCCAGTGACCAGGACACCTACGTCATCCAAGGCTGGAAGGTGTACGCGAACGACTTGCTCATGCAGCTCGAAGTGCCGGCGGGACAGACCGTCATCGAGGTGCCGACCGAGTTGTTCGAGCACCTGACCAAGGACGGCCAGGCGTCCGGCGAGATCAAGAAGTTCGACGCACCGATCATGATCGTCACCGAACAGGGAACGTGCGTCCTTCAGGGCCCGGAGATGCACGACGCCGAGGCCCTGAGCCAGATGCGTATGCCCGACTATGAGACCTGCATCGAGGTCCCCAAGTCCTCGATCACGGCCCTACTGGAGGAAGACAGTGGACCTGATCACTCCCGCGCAGCGTGACGAACTGTTCAACCAGTTCGAACGAGACGCCTTCCACCTGGAGTTGAGGGACGACTACGGGTCTCCGGTCGAGGACACGCCATACGCCCGCTGGAAGCGAGGCGAGCCTGACGACTACGCCTGGCTCGACGAGTGGAAGGCGCTGATGAAGCGCGTCACGGGCGAAGGCAAGACCGTGCGTCGCGTCCGCGTGGTCAGCGAGCCGCACAGCCAGTACGTCACCTGGGAGCACTCGCTTACGCACCTCAACATCGAGGTCGGCGAGGACATCCGCTGGCTGCCGCGTCACATGCTGCCCGAAGGGGTCATCTTCCCCGTGCAGGGGAATGACTGGTGGCTGTACGACGATCGCCTTCTCGCTGTGGGCCACTTCGACCCGGAGGGGCGAGTGCTCGGGTCGGAGATCGTCGAAGACCCGGACACCGTGGCCGAGTGCATCCGCCTGCGCGACCTGCTCTGGTCCGTCGCCATCCCTCACGCCGAGTACAAGCCCTGACCCTTCAGTGAGCACACAGGCACAAGAAGCACGAGAGGCGCTGGGTGCCCGGCTTCGCGGATTCCGCAAGGATGCGGGGTTCGAGAGCGGCCGGGCATTCGCGCTGGCTACAGGGTGGGCGGAGTCCAAGGTTTCCCGGATCGAGAACGGGAAGCAGAACGCGAGCGAGCACGACATCCGCACCTGGTGCAGCAGAACCAACCGCGACGACCAGGTGGACGACCTGATCGCTACGGTGCGTCATATCGACGAGCTGTGGCTTGAGTGGCGCCGGCAACTGGCGACCGGCGCAGAGAAGAGGCAGAAGGCAGCCCTGCCGGTCTACTCGAAGACCAAGGTCTTCCGGATCTGGCACCCGACGCTCATCTGGGGGACGCTCCAGACTGCCGAGTACGCGGCTGAGACCTTCAAGCAGGTCCGCGACTACTACGAAATTCCCGACGACACCGAAGCCGCCACAGCCAAGCGGCTTGAGCGTCAGCAGTACCTGTACCAGGGCGAAAGGATCTTCAACGTACTGCTCGCCGAGCAAGCGCTGTACACCAACTTCGGCGGAGCGGAGGTGATGAAGGGGCAGCTCGACCGTCTGTTGGCGGTGATGCGGCTCGCTCGGTTGAGCCTCGGCATCGTGCCGCGGTCTGCCCCCATGCGCATCTGGCCCGGAAATTCCTTCTCGATGTTCGATGACAAGCTCGTCCTCGTGGAGACGTACTCCGCCGAGTTCTCGGTCACGCAGCCTCGCGAGATCGAGCTGTACGCCAAAGCGTTCGCGCTGCTCCAGCAGTCAGCGGTCTACGGGACCGCCGTTCGAGACCTCATCTTCACTGCGATTCAGCACTTTGACCGGATGCCGACCGACTAGGAGACGATGACCATGGAACCGAACTGGCGGACCAGCACTTACACGAAGTCCGATAGCTGCGTCGAGGTGGCCGACAGCGACCCGGCGAGGGTTCTGATCCGAGACACGAAGGACCGCGACGGCGGAACCCTGGCCTTCCCGCCGTCGTCCTGGACGGCCTTCGTGACGTTCGCGATGGAGGTCAGGCTGCCGGGGTGAGGACCACAAGGAGAGGCCCCGCGGCCTTGCTCCACTGCCGCCCGGCCTCGACTTCTGCCCGAGCCTCCGTGGAGACGCTCTCCCGAACCGGCGACAGGAACGTCTCGCGGAAGTGCGACAGGGCGTCGGGTTCATCCCGCTCGCGGGAGAGCAGCGCGATGATCGGCGACCGGATGGACACCGACGTGCTGGCGGGCATGGAGGCCGGCATGCAGACCTTCCTGGTGCTGACCGGCCTGACCCGGCCCGAGCAGGTCGAGGACTTCCCCTACCGCCCGTCGAAGATCGTCGACTCGATCGCGGACCTGGTGGACCGCATCTAGCCCTGTAGTAGCTAGGGCCCGTCGTTCACCGGGCAGGGCCCGCCGTTCACCGGACCGGGCGCGGAACGGGGCCGAACCCCACCCGGACGGAGTAGTCCCGCCCCCGCTGAGGATGCGGGGGCGGGGCGTGCGGGGGAGTCTCCAGGTGTCTGGAGGTTCACGATGAGTTCCCTGCGACTCACTCTCTGTACAGGCGTCCTGGCCGCCACCGCCACCCTCACCCCGGCGGCCCACGCGGCGGACGGCGGTGTGCGGGTCAGTCCGGCCACGCCGGTGCCCGGCAGCGACGTCAGGCTCCGGGTGACCGGCTGCACGGGCCGCACCGGCGCCGCCGCGTCGGCCGCGTTCGTCACCGACGCCCGGCTCAGCGGCTCGGACGGCACGCTCACCGGCGAGACCCGCATCCGCTCCACGCTCCCGCCGCGGCAGCGCTACGCGGTCACGGTCACCTGCGAGGACGGGGACGGACCCCGGTCGGTCACCGCACCCCTCACGCTCGCCGGCCCCGCCGTGGCCCGGGTGAGGGCCGCCGCGGCGGACCCGTCGCGGGAGGTCACCCCGGCGGCGCCGGACGCGGCGCCTCCCTCTGCCTACGCCCTCCCGTCCGAGGACATCCCCGCGGACGCCCCCGACGGCATCTCCGAGGTCGTCCCGGAGGACGTCCCCGAGGCCGTGCCCGACGAGGCCGACCCGCCCGCCCTCGCCCTCCCGGCGGAGCAGGTCCCCGAGGCGGCCCCCGAGGCCGTGCCCGACGCGGCCGACCCGCCGGCCCTCGACCTCCCGCCCGGTGAGCTCCCGTCCGGTGATCTCCCCCCGGCGGTGCCCGACGCGGCGGACCCCGCGGACCCGGAGGACTTCTCCGCCGCCTTCCCGCCGGGTGAACCCGTCCCGCCCGCGCCCGACGCGGCGAACCCCTCGGCCTTCGCCCCGCCCTCCGGGTTCGCCTCCCCGGTCGCCCCCGTCAAGGCGGGCGGCGGCGGCACCGCGGGCCTCGCCGCGGTGGACGCCCGCTCCACCGGCCCCAACGCGGCGCACGCGATCACCGGGCTGGTCCTGGCCGCCACCTCCGGCATCGCCGTCCTGGTGCTCGGCGGCCGCCGGAGCCGCCGGACGGGTTGACGGCCATGACCGACCGGGAACGCGCCACCGGGACCGGGCGGCTCGTCACGGGCGTGGCCTGGGCGGTGCTGCTGCTCGGCCTGTGGCTGTGGGGCCGGGAGGTGACCGACGCGGACCACGGCGGGTCCGTGCCCGCCACCGGCGACATGGCGGCGGCGGGCCGTCCGCCCACCGCCGGCCTGCCGCCCGCCGCCCTGCCGCTGACCGGCGCGCCGCCCGAGCGCCTGGACATCCCCGGCCTCGGCGTCCGGGCACCGGTCGTGGCCCGCGGGCTCGACGCGCAGGGCGCGGTCGACCCACCGCCGTACGACCAGCCGGACGTCGTCGGCTGGTACGCGGCGGGCGCCGAGCCGGGCGCGGCCGGCACCGCGGTGATGGTGGGCCACGTCGACACCGAGACCCGCCCCGCCGTCTTCTACAAGCTCAGCGCCCTGCGCCCCGGCCAGACGGTCCGGGTCGTCCGGGACGACGGCACGGTCGCCGAGTTCACCGTGGACGACGTCAGAGTCCTCAGCCGCGACCGCTTCGACGCCCGGCAGGCCTACGGCGTACGGCAGTCGGGGCGGGCCGAGCTGCGGCTGATCACCTGCGGCGGCACCTTCGACCGCGCCAGCCACAGCTACACGGCGAACGTGGTGGTCTCGGCCTACCTCACCGGCACCGGCCGGTGACGGCCCCGGCCGGGCCCGATGGCGACCTCGTGACGCGACGCGGCGTACGCGGCGGTGACGGCGGCCGGGCCGGCGGACGGTGCGGCACCGCGTGTCTGCCGGTCCCTCCACGCGCGCATCCGTCGCCCGGCGCCCCTCGGCATCGCCTGGTCGACGGGCCCCCTCCCCGCCGCACCGGCAACCGGTCCTGTCCCACCCCGATGGGCGGGTATCCGCAGCCTTTGGCACCGGGGTTCTACGCCGCTCCGCGTGATCACAAGAGGGGACGCGGGGTGTTCACCCGCTGTGGGCTCATTCGGACGCGAGGTGACGTCGGTCGGTGCGTGACGACAGACGGGTCCGAAGGTGGCGGAAGTGGTCCCCGATGGCCTGCTCGGCGCGGACCGCGTCGCCGGAGCGCACCGCGTCCAGGATCTCCCGGTGCTGCCGGACGGTGATCCGCCGGTCCTGCGGTACCTCGACGAGGTCCCTGCTCACCCGGTGGAAGGCGTCCCAGAACGCCTCCAGCACCTCGCCCAGCAGGGGGTTGCCCAGCCCTCGGTACAGGGTGGCGTGAAAGGCCCGGTCGGTGTCGGCGAGGGGGGCGCCCTGCGCGGCCCGCTGCTCCATCCGGTCCACCAGGGCCGCCAGCTCGGCGAGGTCCCGTTCCGGGAGCCGCCCCGCGAGCCGGGAGACCAGGCCCGTCTCCAGCGCCTCGCGCAGCCGCAGCAACTGCAGCAGGCTGTCCTCGCCCCGGGAGTGCCCGGCGACCGTGCGGAAGGCGAGGCCCTCGATCATCGGGGCGAGGGACATCCGGCCGACGTAGGTGCCGAAGCCGTGGCGTATCTCGACGATCCCCACCGCCTGGAGCGCCTTCAGCGCCTC
The DNA here is from genome assembly GCF_042430725.1 of Streptomyces cinereospinus. Taxonomy (NCBI): domain Bacteria; kingdom Bacillati; phylum Actinomycetota; class Actinomycetes; order Kitasatosporales; family Streptomycetaceae; genus Streptomyces; species Streptomyces cinereospinus. The sequence continues at coordinate 52,974 of NZ_JBHMCY010000006.1, forward strand.
CCGGACCGAGTTCCGGCTCGCGCCGAGGAACTCCATCAGCTCCGGCTCGGTCGGCAGCGGTGCCCCGGAGGCCAGCCGTCGGTCGACGATGAGCTTCTTGATCCTCTCCTGGAGGTCACGCGCTGCCATGGCCAGAGGGTAACCGGCCATAACCGGGGAGGACCCTCCTCCGTCCACGCGAAAGGCCCCTCACTGCCGTGAGGGGCCTTTCGGTGTCGTGCGCCGCCAGGGACTCGAACCCCGGACCCGCTGATTAAGAGTCAGCTGCTCTAACCAACTGAGCTAGCGGCGCCTGGTGACGTCGTTAACCCTACATGACCTCCGAGGGTGCTCCCGACCACCGCCGCGGGTTCCGCCGGGGCCGGCCGGGGGCCGCTCCGGGGCCGGTCGGGGGCCGTACATCATTCGGACCGTCAACATGCGCGCCGGAACGACAGTTGTGAAACTGATCAACGTGCACTGGTCCGGAACTTCCCACCAGGAGTGTGAGGGGAATCGCATGGAAACCCCGGTCTTCGAGGAAATCGATCCCGCGAGCGACTGCGACTGCCCCGGATGCGCCCGCCGGCGCCGCGTACTCCCGCCCTCCGCCTCCCACCGCCCCTCCGCCCGCCGCGCCGCCCGGCGCGTCCTCGCCCTGGCCGCCGTGACCTCCGCGGCGCTGGGCGCCGCCCACCCGGCACCCGCCGTCGCCGCCGTCCACGCCCCCCACCGGCCCGGCGTTCCCGCAGGTGACGAGCCTCAGTCGCCCCAGGGCGGCAAGGCTCCGCTGCACGGTCCGGCCGGGACGCCGGCCAGGCCGTCGGACGCGGGGAAGGCGCCCGCGACCACCCGCGCGGAGATCGTCGGACGCGCCCAGGCATGGGTCGACGCACGGGTGCCGCACGGCATGACCTCCTACTGGACGGACGGTTACCGGCAGGACTGCTCGGGCTTCGTCTCGATGGCCTGGAGCCTGCCGGAGAACGAATGGACCGGCTCCCTCCCCGCCTTCGGCACCCGGATCACCAAGGCGGAGCTCCAGCCGGGCGACATCCTGCTGTTCCACAACCCCGACGACCCGCAGTACGGCTCGCACGTCGTCCTCTTCGGCGGCTGGACCGACGCCGCCCGCACGCACTACGCCGCCTACGAGCTGACCCGCCCGCACGCCCGCCGGCAGACCACCCCGTACGCCTACTGGACGGACTCCGGCCGGTACGTCCCCTACCGCCACAACGGCGTGGTGGAGCCCTCGCCCACGACTCCGCCCACGACCTCACCGGCGGCACCCTCTGCGTCCACGGCTCCGCCCGCCGGGACGCCCGCCTCACACGGGGTGCCCGGTTACCCGGGGCGGGTGATGTTCCGGCCCGGCGCGGCGAACCCGTACGTCACCCGGCTCGGCGGGCAGCTCGTGAAGAAGGGGTTCGGCGCGCACTACCCGAACGGGCCCGGCCCGCGCTGGGGCGAGGCGGACCGGCGGGGCGTCGAGGCCTTCCAGCGCGCCCAGGGCTGGCGGGGCGGCGCCGCGGACGGCCACCCGGGACCGGAGACCTGGCGTCGCCTCTTCTCCTGACCGCCGGTTTCCCGCACCGCCGGTCTCCGCGGCCGCCGGTTCGCCCGCCGCCGGTTCCCCCGCACGACCTGTTCCCCGCACGACCTGCTCCCCGTACGACCTGCTCCCCGTACGACCTGCTCCCCGTACGACCTGCTCCCCGTACGACCTGCTCCCCGGTACGAGCTGTCCCTCGTACGACCTGGTTCCCCGTACGACTCATCTGGCGCGGAGGCTGGAGACACGCATGACCATGACCACTCCCCAGGCACCCGACTCCGGGGGAGCCGAGCAGAACCCGCCGCCTCCGGCCCGGCCCACCCGGCTGATCCACACCGAGGCGACCACCGAGATCCCCGTCGACCTGCTCTTCCGCGACGACCCCGACCCGGTGTCCGGGCAGCTGCGGCCCGCCGTGGTGAACCGCAGACTGGGCACCGGTGAGCAGCCCCGGCTGCGCCGCCCCGTTCCCTCGCGGGCCCGCCCGGTGCCCGACGTCGACCCCGCCCTGGCGGAGCGGCCCGCGCCGGTGCTGCCCGCGGCGACGGGGGTGCTCGCCGGTGCCGCCGGGGCGGCCGGGTGCGCGGTCACCTCCTGGTGGGCGGGCACGCTGCCGCCGGTGCTGTCCGGGGCGCTGGGGCTGCCCGCGCACCCGGGGGCCGGGCTCGGTCCGGCGCAGTGGGCGGCGTACGCCGGGGCCGGGGCGCTGGGGCTGCTCGGGTTCGGCGGGCTGGCGCGGGGGCGGGCCGGGCGGGCCTGGGTGCTCGGGCTGTTCGGCCGTTACCGGGGGACCGTCCGGCGCACCGGTCTGGTGTGGGTCAACCCGCTGCTGCCGCGCCGCCGGGTCGACGTACGGCTGCGGCACTGGCGCAGTGAGCCGATGCCGGCGGCCGACGGCAGTGGGGTCGCGCTGCGGGTGGTGGTGCTCGTGGTGTGGCGGGTGCGGGACACCGCGCGGGCGGTGCTGACGGTCGAGGACCACGAGGCGTACCTGCGGGTGTGCGTGGAGGCGGCGCTGGCCCGGGTGCCGGTGGAGATGCCGGGCGCGGCGAAGCCCGCGGTGGACGCGGCGGCCGACGCGCTGACCCGGCTGGTGGCGGCGGACGTGACACCGGTGGGGCTCCAGGTGTTCTCGGTGCGGCCGGTGCGGGTGGAGTACGCCCCCGAGGTGGCGGCCGCGATGCACCGCCGCCGGATCGCCGCGCTGGACGCCCGGCACCGGGCCGGCGTGCTGACCTCGGTGGTGGACTCGGTCGAGGACACGGTGACCCGGCTGACCATGCGCGGGCTGGTGGCGCTGGACGACGGCGAACGCAAGGCGCTGGTGAAGGACCTGACGGTGGCGTTCTGCGCGGGGCGGGCGGAAACAGGTCCGTGATTGGTATGGACATGTTCAACTAACGGCCATACGCTCAGACTTGGTCTAGACCTGCAAGCTCGCTGAATCTCCCCCACGACGTTCCCCAGGAGCGGCAGTATGCGCAAACAGACCAAGATATCCGCGGCGATGGTGGGCCTGGCGACCACCGGTGCCCTCGTGCTCTCCTCCGGCGGGGCCAGCGGCCACGGCTACACCGATCTGCCCGTCAGCCGGCAGAAGCTGTGCCAGAACGGCACGGTGGCCAACTGCGGCTCCGTCCAGTGGGAGCCGCAGAGCGTCGAGGGCCCGAAGGGCTTCCCCTCCTCCGGACCCGCCGACGGGCGGATCTGCTCCGGCAACAACACGCCGTTCGCCCAGCTCGACGCCCCGAGGACGCCGTCGGGCGGTGCCTGGCCGGCCACCAGGGTCAACGGCGGCCAGAGCTACACCTTCCGCTGGCAGTTCACGGCGATGCACGCCACGACCGACTTCACGTACTACGTCACCAGGCCGGGCTGGAACCAGAACCACAACCTGGCCCGCTCGGACCTCAACCTGACCCCGTTCCTCACGGTGCCCTACGGCGGCCAGCGCCCGCCGCAGACCCTCTCGCACAGCGGCACCCTGCCGTCCGGGCTCAGCGGCCGGCATGTCATCGTCGCGGTGTGGACGGTCGCCGACACGGCCAACGCGTTCTACGCCTGCTCGGACGTCACGTTCTGAGCGCGCACCGGAACGCGCAGGAGCCCCACGCCGATGGCGAGGGGCTCCTTGCTGGTGCGCCGCCAGGGACTCGAACCCCGGACCCGCTGATTAAGAGTCAGCTGCTCTAACCAACTGAGCTAGCGGCGCGTGACTCCCGCCGTCCGCGTTCCGCGGTCGGCGACGTGGAAAATACTACCCGGTCCGCGGGGGTGCTCATGACCACGCGCGGCCCGGCCCGAGCCGTCCGGGGCCGGCCCCGGATCCCCGGTCCCGCCCTCAGTCCTGGATCGCCAGGGAGAGCAGTACCGGGGTCGCGCCGCGGTTCAGGGTGTCCGCCGCCCGGCGCAGCCGGTGGGCGTGCTGGACCGGCAGGGACAGCGCCAGGCAGCCCACCGAGGAGCCGGCGGTGATCGGGACGGCCGCGCAGACCGTGCCGACCGCGTACTCCTGGAGGTCGAGCACCGGCACCGTGGGCGGCTGCGCCTCCAGGCGGGAGAGCAGCACCTTGTCGCTGGTGATCGTGCGCGAGGTCAGGCGGGCCATCTTGTGCCGGGAGAGGTGGTCGCGGCGGCCGTTGTGGTCGAGCTGGCCGAGCAGGCTCTTGCCGACCGCCGTGGCGTGCGCGGAGTAGCGGAAGTCGACCCACTCGTTGACCGCCGGGGTGGCCGGACCGGCCGCGTACTGGGTGACCCGGACCTCGCCGTCGAGGTACCGGCTGATGTAGACGGCCGCGCCGACCGAGTCCCGCAGCCGGTCCAGGGTGCGCTGGAGCTGCTCGCGCAGGGCCTGGTCGCGGTGGTGCGCGGAACCGAGGCGGGCCAGCGTGACGCCGGTGACGTATGCCCCGTCGGCGACCTGCTCGACGTACCCCTCGCGGCGCAGCATCCGCAGGAGCGCGGTCAGCCGCTCCGCGCCGAGGCCGGTGTGGCGGGTCAGCTCGGTGACGGTGACGCCGGTGGAGTGCCGCGCCACCGTCTCCAGGACGCGCAGCGCGTCCTGGGCCGAGTGGTACGGCGCGGCCGGCTCGTGCTTCAGCGCCACGGTGTCCCCCTGCGCTTGCTCGCTTCCCGTCCTGGTCCTGCTCTCGCCGTCCACGATAACGGGCAAGAGGCCGGTAGTGAGCGGCAGTTGACGAGATGGCGACCCTCGCGGCAGCGGCTCGACCAGCTGGCATGTGCCACCGGAACGATCCGCCGCTGCGACCTGCGTGACCGTCCGACGCGCGGTGTGACGGAGCGGGGGAATCACAGCACCGCGCTCAGGAACTCCCGGGTCCGCTCGTGCTCGGCGTCGCCGAAGATCTGCTCCGGCGGGCCCGACTCGATCACCCGCCCGGAGTCGAACATCAGCACCTGGTCGGAGATGTCCCGGGCGAAATTCATCTCGTGGGTCACGCAGAGCATGGTGATGTCGGTGCTGCGCGCGATGTCCCGCAGCACGTCCAGCACGCCCGCGACCAGCTCCGGGTCGAGCGCCGAGGTCACCTCGTCGAGCAGCAGCACCCGCGGCCGCATCGCCAGCGCCCGCGCGATCGCCACCCGCTGCTGCTGCCCGCCCGACAGCTGCGACGGCCGCGCGTCGCACTTGTCGGCGAGCCCCACCAGGTCCAGCAGCTCACGGGCGCGCGCCTCCGCCTCGTCCCTGGACAGGCCGAGCACGGTGACCGGCGCCTCGGTGACGTTGCGCAGCACGGTCATGTTCGGGAACAGGTTGAACTGCTGGAACACCATCCCGATCTTCTTGCGGACCTCGCGGATCTGCCTCTCCGGCGCCGGGAAGAGCCGGTCCCCGGCCACGGTGATCGTGCCCTCGTCGGGCTTGAGCAGGGTCATCAGCAGCCGCAGGATCGTGGTCTTGCCCGACCCCGACGGCCCGATCAGGGTGACGTGCCGCCCGGCCTCGACGGAGAAGTCGAGGTGGTCGAGGACCGTCTGGTCCCCGAACCGCTTGGTCACCCGCTCCAGGCGGACCAGCGGGGCGGGACCGGCCTGGAGGCGGTCGGCGGGCTGCTTGCTGATCTCAGCGGACAAGACGTCGCTCCAGGGTGCGCAGAAGTACGGAGGCCAGGTACGAGACGAGGACGAAGGCCACGCCGATCACGGTGAGGGGCTCGGTGAACCGGAAGTGCTCCTGGGAGAAGAGCCGCGCCTGGCCGAGCATGTCCAGCACGGTGATCGCCATGAGCAACGGCGTGTCCTTCAGCATCGAGATCACGTAGTTGCCGAGCGCCGGCACCACCCGGCGGACCGCCTGCGGCAGGATCACCGCCTGCCAGGTGCGGACCGTGGGCAGGCTCAGCGCCGTCGCGGCCTCCCACTGCCCGGCCGGCACCGCCTCGATGCCGGCCCGGTAGACCTGCATGGTGTACGTCGAGTAGTGCAGGCCGGTCGCGAAGACGCCGGTGGTCAGCGCGGAGAAGGTCAGACCCCACTCGGGCAGCACGTAGAAGAGGAAGAACAGCTGCACCAGCAGCGGCGTGTTCCGCACGAACTCCGTGAACGCCCCGACCGGCCAGCGCACCCAGCGGCTCGGCGTGCGCATCAGCAGCGCCCACACCAGCCCCAGCGCGAACGAGATCAGCGACCCCAGCAGCAGTGCCTGCACGGTGACGAGCAGGCCGTCCCAGAACTGCGGCATGAAGGCGCCGACCGCTCCCCAGTCCCAGGTCATCGGGCCACCCCCGCCTTCAGCCGGTGCTCCAGACCGCGCATCAGGCGGGTGAGCAGGAACGCGATCAGGAAGTAGACGATCAGCACGTACGTGTAGATCTCCGCGCTCTCCTGGAGGGCGAGCCGCACCAGGTTGCCGCTGAACGCCAGGTCGCTCATGCCCATGACCGACACCAGGGCGGTGCCCTTGAGCAGTTCGACCAGCAGGTTGGAGAACGGCGGGATCATCTCCGGCACGGCCTGCGGCAGCAGGATCAGCCGCAGCCGCTGCCACGGCGTGAAGCCGAGCGCGATCCCGCCCTCACGCTGCGCCGGGTCGACGGCGTTCAGCGCACCGCGCACGATCTCCGAGCCGTACGCCCCGTAGGTCAGCCCCAGGGCCAGGGTGCCCGCCCACAGCGGCACCAGCTGCCAGCCGAACGCGGGCGGCAGCACGAAGAACACCCAGAAGATCACCACCAGTGCCGAGGTGCCGCGGAACACCTCCGTGTAGAGGCCCGCGGCGAACCGCACGATCCACAGCCGGTGGGTGCGGGCGACGCCGACGGCGAAGGACACGACCGCGGCCAGCAGCGCGCTGAGCGCCAGCAGCTGGACGGTGGTCCAGGTGCCGGTGAGCACCAGTTCCCAGAGTCCCGAGGTCATCCGCCGCACAGCTCCTCAGCGGTCAGCTCGGTCATCTCGGTCCGGGTGAAGCCGAACCGGCTGAGGATCCGGAAGACCTCGCCGCTCCTCTTGAGCCGGTGCAGCTCCTCGTTGAAGGCGTCCCGCAGCCTCGTCTCGGTCGGCCGGAACGCGAAGGCGCCCCCGGCGAGCCGCGGCCTGCCGCCGACGACCGGGGTGAACGCCGCGGTCGCCTCGGTGGTGCGGGAGGTCCGCACGACCAGGCGGGAGGTGACCGCGGTGGCGGTGAAGAAGTCGACCCGGCCGGCCTCCACGGCGTTCAGCCCGGCGACCTGGTCGGGGACGATGAGGAGGTCGTCGCGCCGGTACCCGGCCTCGACGGCGTGCTCGATCTGGGCGTAGCCGGTCCCGGTGGCGATCCGGGCCCGCTTGGCGAGGGCGTCCTCGTAGTCGCGCAGCCCCATCGGATTGCCCTTGGGCACGACGAACGCGTCGGGCATCTGGTAGTCGGGGTCGGCGAAGATGACCTGTTCGCAGCGTTCCGGGGTGACGTACATCCCGGCCGCCACGACGTCGAACTGCTGGGAGTTCAGGCCCGGGATGAGCGAGCCGAACTCGGTCGGCACCGGCTGCACCCGGTCCACCCCGAGCCGCCGGAAGACCGCCTCGGCCAGTTCGGGCGCCTCACCGGTCAGTTCGCCGTTCCTGTCGATGTACCCGAAGGGGACCTCACCCGCGATGCCCAGGCGTACGACACCGGCGGACCGCAGCCGGTCCAGGAGGTCACCCCCGCTCGTGTCCGACGCGGTGGCCACGCGGCTGCAGCCGGCGGCGCCCAGCGTGCCGAGCGCCGCGACCCCCGCGAGCAGCGACCGGCGGGTGGGCCCGGGCAGGTGCGCGCGGGCGGGTGCGGACATGTGGTCTATGTGGTCGGTGTTTCCGGTGGGGCTTCTGCGTGGTGGAGCCATGGGCGCGCGGCTACCCGACCGCACGCGAGGTATGCCGGTCTTCTCCAGCCCCGCACGACTCACGGGCCCGGCGGCCGGGCGCCCTTGACCGCGCCGCCGCCGGCCCGGCCCCGGACGGCCGCGCCGGTCACCGTCAGTGCCCGGGCACGTCTCCGCGCCGCTTGCCGGCCACATTCGGCAGCGGCCGCCCCGCCTCCCGGAGGCCGTACGTCTGCACGCACTGGGCGGCGGGTTCGTCCCGCCGGCCGACCGTGTCGCCGCTCCCGTGCGGGCACCCTCTGCGCGTCCCGGTGCCGCCAGGTCCGCTCCCGCTGCGACTCCGGCGTCCGCGGCAGGTCCTTGGCCATCGCCGGGACGAGACCGGCGACGTACTCGGCGACGGGCTGGTCGACGACGCCCCGCGCGTCGGTCACCACGGTGCCGGACGCGGCCGGCTCCGGACACATCAGATGGTCCACGCCCGCGCCGGCGGTGTGCACCCGGCGCGGCCGCGGCCCGCCCCCCGGCCACGCCTCGCGCACCGCCCGCGAGGCCAAGTCCCGCACGGGCGGCACGCGTCGGCGTGCGGCAGCCGCCCGGCGAGCGCCGCGGCGTCCGTGTGCTCGATCCGGGCGCGGCCGGGGAGGCGGCCCGGCCCGGGGAGGCGGTTCGGCTCCAGGACGAGCGGGGCGGGGTGGTCATGGGCTGCCGTTCCTCCAGCCGGACGCGGGGCCGGCCGGTGACGCGGTGCCGACGGGTGTGACCGCGGGTGACCAGGGGTGATCCGGGCGGAGGGACCACGCTCGCACCCGAACCCGCCGTCGTCGGAAACGGGCACGGGCCCGGGCCTGTTCCGTCACCCGCCGGACCCCCGGCGAGCGGCCGGTGCCCGCCCCGGACGCCGCGGCGCACCCCGGCGGTCTCGGCCAACCGCCTGACGATGTGGGCGGCGCCGCGCCGACGGGGTACCCGTGCGGTGGGGCCGGGCGCCGGTCGATCCGGCGGCGCGCGCCGGCCCCGTACCGCCGGGGGGCCGCCCCCGGTGCCGTAGTGCCGGACGAAGAGCAGCAGGAAGGCTGGACATGACAGCACTGGGATTCCTCTACCCGGGCCACTCCGCCGAGGACGACTATCCGCGCATCGAGCAGCTTCTGGGCAGCGACATCCGGGTGGACCTGGTGCACACCGACGTCGGCGAGGACGCCCGCAAGCTGGACGCGCTGCGCGAACTGGGCGCCCCGCAGCGCCTGGCGGCCGGCGTGCAGGAGCTGCGGCACGCCGGTGCCGACGCCGTGGTGTGGGCATGCACCAGCGGCAGCTTCGTGCACGGCTGGGAGGGCGCCCACGAGCAGGTGCGCACCCTGGCCCACACCGCCGGCATGCCGGCGTCCTCGACCTCCTTCGCCTTCGTGCACGCGGTCCGGGAGCTCGGCCTGCGGCGGGTCGCGGTCGGCGCGACCTACCCCGATGACGTGGCCGGGCTCTTCGTGGACTTCCTCGCGGCGGCCGGGGTCGAGGTGACCGCCGTCCGCAGCTCCGGGACCGGCGCGGCGGCCGAGGTCGGCACCTGGGGCGAGGCGGAGGTCCTCGCGCTGGCCCGCACGGCCGACACGCCCGACGCGCAGGCGGTCCTCCTGCCGGACACGGCCCTGCACACGGCCGCCCACATCACGGCCCTGGAGGAGGAACTCGGCAAACCGGTCCTCACCGCCAACCAGGTCACGGTCTGGGAGGCGCTGCGGCTGGCGGACCGCCGGGTGAACGCGCCGGAACTGGGCGCCCTGTTCACCCGGGAGCCCCTCGTGCAGGTGTGAGCCGGGGGCCGGGCGGGCACACCGGGCGCCGCCACCGCCGTCGCCCCCCGGGGAATAAACGGGGACCGTCTCCTGTTAGCGGCCGGAGGACACCGCACGGCCCGAGACCAGGAGGCATCCCTTGCCCGCCGACGCGCACGACGAGCACGCCGCGCCCGACGAGATCCGCGGCACCGCACACGGCACCGCACCCGTCCCCCTGTCCGTACTGGACCTGGTCACCGTCGGCGCGGGCCGCACCGCCACCGACGCCCTGCGCACCGGCGTCGCCCTGGCCCGGCTGGCGGAGGCCCGCGGCTTCCACCGGTACTGGGTCGCCGAGCACCACTCCATGCCCGGTGTCGCCTCCTCGTCCCCGGCCGTGATCCTCGCCCACCTCGCCGCCCGCACCGACCGCATCCGCCTCGGCTCGGGCGGCGTGATGCTGCCCAACCACGCCCCGCTGGTGATCGCCGAGCAGTTCGGCACCCTGGAGGCGATGGCCCCGGGCCGGATCGACCTGGGCCTGGGCCGCGCCCCCGGCACCGACGGCGCCACCGCGGCCGCCCTGCGCCGCACCGACCGGCTGAACGAGGGCGCCGACGACTTCCCCGAGCAGCTCGCCGAGCTGACCCGGTTCCTCGACGACGACTTCCCCGACGGCCACCCCTACCGCCGTGTCCACGCGGTCCCCGGCCCCGTGCAGGCCACCTCGCCCGGCGGCGTGCAGTCCCCGCACCGCCCGCCGGTCTGGCTGCTCGGCTCCTCCGGCTTCAGCGCCCGGCTGGCCGGCCTGCTCGGCCTGCCCTTCGCGTTCGCGCACCACTTCTCCGCGCAGAACACCGTCCCCGCCCTCGACCTCTACCGGGAGTCCTTCCGGCCGTCCGGCGTGCTCGCCGCGCCCTACGCCCTCATCGGCGTCTCCGCGCTCGCCACCGACGACGAGAAGGAGGCCCGGCGCCAGGTCCGCGCCGCCGCGCTCAGCATGATCCGGCTGCGCACCGGACGCCCGGGGCTCGTGCCCACACCGGAGGAGGCGGAGGCGTACGCGTTCAGCCCGATGGAGGAGGAGTTCGTCACCTCCTGGAACGCCAACGTCGTGCACGGCACCCCGGACGAGGTCCGCGCGGGCCTGGACGACCTGCACAAGCGCACCGGCGCCGACGAGTTGATGATCACGGCCAACGCCCACAGCGGCGAGGTGCGCCTGCGCTCCTACGAACTCCTCGCCGACGCCTACGCGTTGCCGACCGCCTGACCGAACGGGCTGCTGAGCAACTGGGCGATGCGGTCCGGCGGCACCGGACGGGAGTACAGCCACCCCTGTCCGGTGTCGCACCCGATCCGGCGCAGCCGGCCGGCCTGCGCCGAGGTCTCGACGCACTCCGCGGTGACGGTCAGCCCCAGCCGGTGCGCCAGCTCGATCATCGCCTCCACGATGACCTCGTCGGCCGGACTGGGATGGGCGCCCGTGTCCTCGTACTGGAAGCCCCGCACGAAGGACCCGTCCAGCTTGAGCACCGACACCGGCAGCCGGCTGAGGTAGGCGAGGTTGGAGTAACCGGTGCCGAAGTCGTCGATGGCGATGCGGACGCCCATCTCGCTGAGCGCCTGCAACGCCTGCAACGGGCGGCCCGCGGAGCCCATCACCGCGGACTCGGTCAGCTCCAGCTGGAGCAGGTGCGGGGCCAGGCCCGTCTCGGTGAGGATCCCGGCGACGTCCGCGACCAGGTCGGAGTCCCAGACCTGGCGCACGGCCACGTTGACGGAGACGAACAGGGGCGGCTCGTCGGGGCGTTCCAGCTGCCAGCGGCGGGCCTGCCGGCAGGCGGTGGCGAGGACCCAGCGGCCGAGCGGGACGATCGCGCCGTCCTCCTCCGCCAGTGCGATGAACCGATTCGGCGTCAGCATGCCGAACTGCGGGTGGTTCCAGCGGACCAGCGCCTCGACCCCGCTGAGCCGTCCGTCCGCCATGCCGACCAGCGGCTGGTACTCCAGGACGAACTCGCCCCGGTCGATGGCCGGGCGGAGCGTGGAGGCGAGCGCCTGGCGGGTCATGCGGTGCGCGTTGCGCTCGGGGTCGAACAGCGTCCAGCGGGACTTGCCGTCCGCCTTCGCCCAGTACAGCGTGGTGTCCGCGGCCTGCATCAGACCGGTGGCGGTGGTGCCGGCGGCCTGCCGTTCGACGACCCCGATCGAGGCCGACAGCGACAGCCGCTGACCGGCCAGGTCGAACGGCTCCTGCAGGGCCGTCAGCACCGACTCGGCCAGATCGGCGAGTTGCTCGGTGCCGGTGGAGCCCTCCACCAGCAGGGCGAACTCGTCGCCGCCCAGCCGGGCCACCAGCGGCGCGCTTGCCCGGCCGTCCCCGGCCTGGTCCGCGCAGCGGCCCAGCCGCTCGGCCACGGCCGCGAGCAGCCGGTCGCCGATCCGGTGGCCGAGGGTGTCGTTGACCGCCTTGAAGCCGTCCAGGTCCAGGTAGCACAGCCCGATCCGGCCGGTGCCGCCGCGCTCGTACGACTCGACCTCCAGGGCGGCCGAGAGGCGCTCGAAGAACAGGGTCCGGTTGGGCAGCCGGGTCACCGGGTCGTGCATCTGCAAGTGCCGCAGTCTGCCCTGGAGTTCCCGCCGGGCGCTGATGTCGGCGGCGGCCAGCAGCGCGCCGTCCGCGCCGTCGGGCAGCGGGGCGACGGTGACCTGCACCCAGACGCTGTGCCCGTCGGGATGCTTCAGCCGCCGGCTGCACCGCAGCTTGACCTCCCGCCCGCGCAGCACCTCGCGGTACGCGTGCCAGGAGCGGGCGTCGGAGGCCAGGTCGACCAGGTCGGCGGCGACCCGGCCGGTCAGCTCGCCGGGGCCGGCGCCGAGCAGGTCGGCCAGCGCCGCGTTGGCGCTGACCACCAGGCCCTCGCGGTCGACGACCGCCATCGCGAGGGGAGCAGCGGCGAAGGCCGCTCGATAGGAGTCGGAGGCGTCGGCCCCGGTACCTCGCGACGCCTGTTGATTACTGTCTGTGACGGCCGGCCCGATGAGGTCTGCCGCGGGCGTCGGCCCTTCGGACGTTCCGCTCACCGCTCGCTCCCGCAGTGCACTCGATCTGCTCGATCTGCTCGATCTCTGTCCGGGCAGGAAAGGGTTCAGGAAAGTGTGCCGATCATAGAGGGCCGCCCCTGGCGCTCGCAGCCCACTGTCCAGTGTCGCGGACCACGCGCGGAACGACCCGCCCTCCTGCCACATCGTTTCTGCCCGCCTGAGGCCCGGTTCCCCCGTCTTCCGGCCGGTTGTGACGGACCGTGAGCGATACGGGGGTGTCGACCGGTTCGGTGACCCGGTCCGGCCTGTCGGGGAACCTCACTCGTCCGGTGCAGGCAAACAGGGCATACAACAATAAATTCACACAATCTGGATGCGGTGTCCCGCCAACCGCATCCGGAGGTCCATGTGCCGCGCCAGCCGCTCCTGGGGGAACGCACCCGCGAGGCCTGCAAGGGGCTCGGCCGTGTCGCCGCCCGCCCCCGACTGCGCAGCACCGCGGCCGTGTTCACCATCCTGTCGGCGCTGGCGGCCACCTCCCTGATCACCTGCCCCTCGGTCGCCGAGCCGTTCGCGGCCGCGCCGTGCGCCCTCGCCCGCACCCAGGCCCACCACTCCGAGGGGCTGGACACCTGGAACGCCGCCTATCCGCGGCCGGCCGGCTCGCTGGACGCGGTGATGGTCTTCCTGTCCTTCCCGGACTCCCGTCCGCCGACCACCCCGGCCGAACTGGCCGCCGACCACTTCCCGGCCACCAGCCGCTACTTCGAACACGCTTCCTACGGCACGTTCCGGCTCCGCCCGCACCCGCTGCGGCACTGGATCCGCATGCCGCGGCCCTCCACGGCGTACGCCATACAGCGCGACTGGACCGCCCCGCACCGGGCGGCCTACCTGCGCGACGCGCTCGCCGTCACCGACGACCAGGTCGACTTCTCGCGCTACGACATCGTCTACTTCGTCGCCGACCCGCACGCGCCCGGCGTCGACTCGGACGCCACCAAGGTGGTCAACCTCGACACCCCGCTGCGCGCCGACGGCACCGACATCCGCCGGATCGTCACGGTCTTCGAGAACCACCCGCCGGACCGGCTCGTCCTCGCCCACGAGACCGGCCATGTCTTCGACCTGCCCGACCTCTACCACCGCCCGGTGGACGGCAAGGGTGACTGGGACACCCATGTGGGTGACTGGGACCTGATGGGCAGCCAGTTCGGACTCGCCCCGGACCTCTTCGGCTGGCACAAGTGGAAGCTGGGCTGGCTGGAGCCGCGGCAGGTGGTCTGCGTGCGGGGTGAGCGGCCCGTACGGCTGACGCTGGAGCCGCTCGGGGCCGGGCCCGGGCGGCAGGCGAGCGCCGCGGCCGGCGCCCCGGCCTTCGGGCTCGGCCGCGGGACCAAGCTGGCGGTGGTGCGCACGGGGGCCGACAGCGTCCTCGCCTTCGAGGCGCGCGGCCCGATCGGCAACGATCACGGGAGCTGCCGGCAGGGCGTCCTGGTCTACCGCGTCCACGCCGGCGCCGAGTCCGGCGGCGGCCCGGTCCAGGTGATCGACGCCCACCCGGACACGGAGGCGTGCTGGGAGGGCTCGGTGTACCCGCCGCTCGCGGACGCGCCGGTGGCGCTGGGGGAGAGCTTCACCGTGCCGGGGAGCGGGGTGCGGGTGGAGGTGGAGGGGCGCACGGCCTCGGGGGCCTGGACCGTGAAGATCGGGAACGGCTAGTGCCGCGGCACTGGCGGACGCCCGCCTCGCGGCTGTTCCGCACACACGAAGAGGCCCCTCGCTTCCGCGAGGGGCCTCTTCGGTGTCGTGCGCCGCCAGGGACTCGAACCCCGGACCCGCTGATTAAGAGTCAGCTGCTCTAACCAACTGAGCTAGCGGCGCCTGCTGACGTCGTAGACATTAGCACCCTGGTCGACGGGAGGAAAAATCGATATCCGCACGGCCGAGCGGGCCGCCCGGACGGCCGCCCAGAGCAGCATCTCCGGGCCCGGCAGCCAGGGCCGGCGGGTGTCGGGGGCGACCAGCCAGCGGGAGCCTGAGGCCCCGGCCGGCTCCGTGGCGGCCGGGGCCGGGACGGTCACCGCGTCGCCGGTGCCGTGGCAGAGCAGGGGCGGGACGGCGGCCGTACGCCCCCGGGGCCCCGCGTCCGGGCCCGTGGCCTCCCACTCCTCCCACCCCAGCAGCGAGGGCAGCCGCTGGGCCGTGCCCGGCGCGGCGAACAGCAGCAGCCGGCCCCGGAACACCGCCACCGGGCCCGAGCCCGGGCCGTCCGACCAGAGCCGGTCCAGCATCCGGCGCCCGAAGATCGCGGGCGCGCTGACGACGTCGAAGGCGGAACCGCAGGGCAGCACCACGGGGGCGTCCGGGCGCTCCTCCCAGAAGGCGAGGGTGCTGCGCGGATACGTTCCTGCCGAGGCGAGCCAGGCGGCGCCGTCCGAGGTCAGTGTGCTGCTGCTCATGGTCCACAGGTACCGTGCGTGCCCGCTCCGTTTCCGTGGGTTGCCGAAAACCGGGACAGAAAAAGGCGTCAGGGGGTACCTTGCCCGGCTGGCATATGCCGGGAGGGCGGGTGCGGCCGCCGGACGGCTCACACGGGGTCCGGCCCCCGCGCGTCGACCCCGCGCAGCAGATCCCGGCCGAACTCCACCATCTTCTTGGCGTAGTCCTCGGTCCACTCGGCCCGCTCGGCGATGTCCGCGGCCGTCAGCCGGTCGAACCGGCGCGGATCGGCGAGCTGCGCCGCCGCCATGGCCTGGAACTCCACCGCCCGGTCCGCCGCCGCCCGGAAGGCCTGCGTCAGCTCCGTGGCCCGGGCCAGCAGCGTCCGGGGGTCGTCGATCGACTCCAGATCGAAGAAGTGCTCCGGATCGGAGGCCGCTTCCGCGGGCTCGAAGAGCAGGGGCGCGGGGCGTAGCCGCGGCTCGTTCCTGCGCGGCGTGGGCTCCGCCATGTCCTCATCTCCTCCTCGTACTGTTCCGACGGCACCGCCCGCACAGGACGGGGCCACCCTCAATTCTCTCGCGCCCGCGCAAGGGGGCCCGGGACCACCCCGCACTCACCGGCCGCCTCCCGCGGGCGGGCGGTGGAGTCGGCCCGGGGCGGTGTGGTGCCGCTCACGCGGGCCACCGCGCGCGGTGCTCGTTCAGGTGGGTGAGGACCGCGTGGTTCGCCTCCCAGCGGTTCGGGCTGTGACCGTCGGCCGCCTCCGGCGGCGTGCCGGACTCCGTCCGACGGAGTCGGCTGGGGGCGGTGTGGTGCCGCTCACGCGGGCCACCGCGCGCGGTGCTCGTTCAGGTGGGTGAGGACCGCGTGGTTCGCCTCCCAGCGGTTCGGGCTGTGACCGTCGGCCGCCTCCGGCGGCGTGCCGGACTCCGTCCGGCGGAGTCGGCTGGGGGCGGTGTGGTGCCGCTCACGCGGGCCACCGCACGCGGTGCTCGTTCAGGTGGGCGAGGACCGCGTGGTTCGCCTCCCAGCCGTCCGGGAATTTCACCACCGTGCCCAGCTGGACCGGTTCCGTCGACGGGTAGTCGTCCAGCAGGTCGCTCACCCCGGCCCGGCAGACCACGACGCACGCGTGCCGGTGCCGGGAGGCCAGCACGCACAGGCGGCCGGTCTCCAGGTGGAAGGCGGTGGCGTCGGGGCGGCCGGAGAGCGGGTGCAGGACGACCGTGACGTCGTACTCCCGGCCCTGGAGGCGGTTCGCCGTGTCGACGGTGACCTCGCGGACCCCCAGCTGGGCCAGTGCCGTGCGGACGGCCGCCGCCTGGTCGCGGTGGGCCGTGCCGACGGCGACCCGGTCGGGGGTGAGGGGCACCGGCCTGTCGGAGCGCTCCGACGTGGCCGCCCCGCCCCGGTCCAGCAGCCGCCGCACCACCGTCGCCACCGCCCCCACCGCCTCCGGGTCGGTGCGCGGCGTGTGCCGGGCGGGCAGCTCCAGCAGGCCCCAGCCGGACTCCGCCGCCTCGTCGATCACCCGGTCTGGCCCCGAGCCGTCCGAGGGGACGCCGAAGGCCAGCCGCCGGTCGCCGTGGCCGGTGCCGCTGCGGAACGGCGTGTAGGGGTAGAACGCGTCCGAGACCAGCGGCGCCGCCGAGGCGGGCAGCCGCCAGGAGACCGGCAGCCGGTGCTGCGGCAGCTCGGGGTTGTGCGCCAGCAGGGTGCTGACCGCCGACGCCGAAGGGTCGTACGACAGCCCCGCCCACTGCTCGCTGCCCACGACGGCGAACGGGTCCAGCTGCCCGGGGTCGCCCACGAACAGCGCCCGCTCGAACAGCCCGGCCACGGCGAGCAGCGAGTCCGAGCGCATCTGGTACGCCTCGTCGACGATCGCGTGCCGCCACGGCTCGTCGACCTTCACGTGCCCCCACTTCGCGGCGGTGGAGATGACCACCGGCAGCCCGGCGAGGTCCGCCGCCTTCGCCGACTTCCGTACCTGCGGCAGCTCGTCCAGCGCCTTGTCGTACGGGTCGGCGTCACTGCTGTGCAGGCGGCCCACCGGCAGCCCGGGGTTCTTCTCGGCGAGCCGGACGACGAGGTCGTCGACCTGGGCGTTGGTCTGCGCGACGACCATCAGCGGGCGGCCCGCGTCGGCCAGCTCCAGCGCCGCGCGCACCACCAGCGTGGACTTGCCGGCGCCGGGCGGGGAGTCGACGACGACACCCCGGTGGGAGCCGTGCAGCGTGTCGTGCAGGATCGCGTCGGTGGCGCGGGCCGCGGCGGCCCCGGGGTCGAAGGCGGTCCGCGTAATCACAGGACGTCCTCCTCGGTGACGGGGTCGGCGGGCTCCGGGCCGGTCGGTTCGCCGGGCGGCCCGCCATGCGTCCACGGCGTGTCCTCCGCGTCGGGCAGCTTCGCACCGCCCCGCTGTTCGTGTTCGAAGAGCGTGAAGCACACCGCGTCGCCCTTCTCCGGCACGGATCCGGGCTCGGGCTCCTTGCCGCGCCCCATCTTGTCGAGGATCCTCAGCACGACCAGGACGCTCCCGCTCTCGCCACCGCCGTCGTCCTCGTGCCCGACGAACTCGGCGGACTGCGGCTTGCCGGCCAGCGAGCGGTACACCTTCACCCGCTCGCCCAGGTGCGGCCGGTCGTCCGTGCGGACGGTGACCAGCGGGCGCGGGCCGGGCCGCCTGCCCTCGCCGTACGCCATGACCACATCCGTGACCTCGCCCGCGAACGCCTCCCCGGACAGCCGCCGCCCGGCCATCACCAGCGGGTCGTCCAGCGCCTCCTGGGCCTCCAGGCGGGCCTGCTCGCGCTCGCGCGTGGCCAGCTTGTTCGCCGCCGTCACCGCGTCGTCGCGGCGCGGCTGCGGGGGCTCGCCCGCCAGCACGCGGTCGCGGTGGCCGGTGAACGACCAGCGGTCGCGCGTCCACCGCTCCTCCACCCGCGCCCCCGCGGGCAGCTCCCGCAGCAGGTCCAGGCCGTGCCAGACCGCGTCCCAGGTGGGGCGCGTGACCCGCTCGACCAGGGCGCGGATCTGCCGCTCGGCGGCGGTGACGTCACCGAGCCGGTCGTCCGCCTCCATCCCGTCCTCGGCGGCGGCGAGGGCCGTCCGCGCGCGGTCGTAGCGCTCGACGGCCGGGGCGAGCAGCGTGTTGTCGAACGCCGGGTCGGTGGCCGGTCCGGCCGGCGGGCACAGGAGCTGGCCCCGCTCGTCGCGGTGCAGCTCCGCCCGCAGCGCGGCCTCGGCGCCGGTGGTGCCCTCCGGCGGGTCGATCCAGGCGAGCAGCGCGCCCAGGTGCTGGTCCTCCAGGCCGGACTGGCCGGTCGCCCAGTGCCGGGACAGCACGTCGGTCAGGGCCAGCAGCAGCGAGGAGCCGGGAACCCGGGCGCGCTCCGCGCAGTGCGTCAGCCACCGGCCGAGCAGCGGCACCCTCGGCGGCGCGGGATGGGGCGCCTCCGGGTCCTGTTCGGCCGTACGGCGGAAGCGCATCGAGCGTCCCAGCAGCCGGACCAGGTCGATGCCCGCGCGGCTCGGCACGACCAGCTGCGGGGCGTCCGCGCACAGCTCCACCTCGACCTTGACCCGCTTGCCGGTCTGCGGGTCGGTCTCGGTGCGCTCGGCCGCCTCGACGCTCCCGGCGTGGGCGTCGATGTACGGCAGGACCACGTCCGCCAGTTCGGCCAGGAACGTGAACCTGAGGTCGCGGTCGCGCGGCTGCGGGACGACCAGCAGGCGCGGCGCGTCCCGGTCGGTGCCGACCAGCGCGCCGAGCGGGGCGCCGGCCTCACCGGCGGTGGTCAGCGGCACCAGCACGAGGGGGTGCTCGGACAGGTGCCGGTGCCGGACGGTGGCGGTGGGCTGGGCACGGCCGGTGTCGACGGCTTCGATACGGGCGAGGGCGGAGATCAGCGACACCGGGCGGCCTCCGCGGACTCGGCACGCCGCTGCGGCGCCCCGGGGTGTCGGCCGCCGGCCCCGACCGCGTCGGGATGCCGCCCGCCGGAGGTGTCGGGCCGCCGCCCGCCGGCTGCCCCGGCGTGCTGCCGGCCCAGTGCCTCGGCACGCAGGCGGGCCGCCCGGCGCAGGGCCGCCACCGCCGGGTCGTCCGGGTCGCCGGCCGCACCGCGGGCCGCCGCGAGGACGTCCTCGACGGTCGTCAGGCCGCCCAGCTCGGCGCGGACCGAGCGGCCGAGGGAGGTCACCGCGCCCCGCGCGCGGGAGCGTTCGCGGCAGTGGAAGGCCAGCTCGCACGCCGACAGGCACTCCGGCGCGTAGGTCGCCGGGACCGCCTCGACGGCAACGGTGAGCTGCTCGGCGGGCAGCCCGGGGGAGAAGCAGGTGCCCTGGGGGAGCGCGTCGGCGATGTCCTGGATGCGGGTGAGACGGGTCAGCTGGCGGCGGGTGACCGCGCGCTGCTTGCGCACGTCGACGGCGGAGGCGGTGGGGAGGTTGGAGAAGTCCTTCGGGCAGACCAGCAGGACCTGGTGCCGGACCGGCGGGGCGGGCTCCATCCGGGCGGCGACCTCCTCCAGCGCCAGCACGTACACCGCCGCCTGCCGGGCGGCCGCGCCCACCTTCGCGGGGTCCGCCGAACCGTCCAGCAGGGGGAACGACTTGATCTCCACGACCGTCCAGCCGCCGTCCGGGTGCACGACCACGGCGTCCGGCTCCAGGAACGCCGGGGAGCCGGCGACGTCCAGCGCGAGCATCGGGTGGTCCAGCAGCGTCCAGCCGCCCGCCTCGACGGCCTCGCGCAGCGCCAGCGCCGTGCGCGCGGCACGGCCCTCGGGGCCGCCGGCGGACAGCTCCGGCACGCGCGCGTCCACGGGTGCCTCGGCGCGCGGGTCCAGCCGCTCGTGCGCCAGCCGCAGCAGCTCCGCGCCGCCGTCCGCCTTGACCCGGGCCTCGAAGGCGTTGCCCCGCATGAAGGCGAACTGCGACTGCCCGAACGCCGACGGGGCGCCCAGCGCGCCGGCCAGCGCCGCCTTGTCCACCCCGGCGCCGTCGAGGATCGCGCGCCGTCTGCAGCCCGGGTTGGCCGCGAGGGCGGCCAGGGCGCGCGCGTCCAGCGCCTTGGCCGGGACGTCGGGACCGCGCAGCTCAGCGAGCCGGTGCCGGAGCGCCGTCCCCCGCGTCCGTGGGGGAGGCACCGGGCTCGGCTCCGGATCCGGACCGGGACTCGCGCTGCCGTGGAATTCGCTCACCCGCCGAAGTCTGACATCCGCCACTGACAATCGGGGCCCGAGCGGCCCGAGCGGCCCGAGCGGCCCGAGCGGCCGGAGAGTCCGTTGCGCCCGTCGCGCCGGTCGCGGCCGGTGCGGTCGCCGCGCCCCGGGCGGGCAGCCACGTCCGTACCAGGCCCGCGCACCACGTCACGTACGGCACCAGCAGCAGCCCCGCGCCCATCACGGCGGCGCCCGCGACCGCGTCGAGGAAGTAGTGGTTGGCGGTACCCATCACCACGACCGTGGTCACCAGCGGGTACCCGACGCCCGCGACCTTGGCGAGGCGCGTCCCGCCGTACCGCCACAGGATCACCCCGCACCACAGCGCCCAGCCGACGTGCAGGCTCGGCATCGCGGCGTACTGGTTGGTCATGCCGCCCAGCCCGCGCGGCGCGCTCGCCTCGCCGGCCCACCAGCCGTACGTGCTGTACTGGGCCATCGTGTCCACGAACCCGTGCCCGGCCGACAGCAGGCGGGGCGGGCAGGTGGGCATCAGCGTGAACCCGACGAGGCCGATGAAGGTCGAGGTCATCAGCCAGGTGCGGGCCGCGCGGTAGCGCACGGGCCGGGACCGGAAGAGCCAGACGAGGAGCGCGGGCGTGACCAGGTAGTGCAGCGACGCGTACCAGAAGTCGGCCGGTACGCCGATCCACGCCTCGCGGGTGAACAGGCGGTTGAGCGGGTGCTCGGCGTTGAGGCGCAGGGCCTGCTCGACGCGCAGGATCGCCAGACCGTGGTCGACGGCGGTGCCGACGTCGCCGCGGGCGAGCAGCCGGCCCGCCGAGTAGCAGGCGTACACCAGCAGTAGCAGCGGCAGCTCGGTCCACCAGCGCAGCCGAGGGTGGTGCGGGGCCGCCTCGATGCCCGGCGTCTCGGCGTGCGGCATCCGATCGCCCTCCCCCTTCTCGTCGCGCGGTGCCCCACGGCCCCACGGACCGGTCGGATCACTCTACGGTGCGAATCGCGGCCCCCGACGGGTACCCTTCCCGGCCCTGATAGACGCCAGGAACGACCCCTGGGTTGCCCTGCGCAGGGGTACGCGATGATGGAGGGGTTCCGCCTCAGTTCTTCTCCAGGAAAGGTCCCGTCCCCTCATGGCACCGCGCATCCTGCTGGCCCGGCACGGGCAGACGGAGTGGTCGCTGGCCGGCAAGCACACCGGCAGGACCGACATCCCCCTCCTCGACGAGGGGCGGCGCGGCGCGAAGCTCCTCGGCGAACGCCTGCACCAGGCACCGCACTCCGGGCTCCGGGACGCCGAGGTCCGCACCAGCCCGCTCTCCCGCGCGCGGGAGACCTGCGAGCTGGCCGGCTTCGGCTCCCGCGCCCGCACCTGGGACACGCTCCTGGAGTGGGACTACGGCGCCTACGAGGGGCTGACCCCCGCCGACATCCAGGCGCTCCGCCCCGGCTGGCTGATCTGGCGCGACGGCGTGCCCGAGGGCGAGACCCCGGCCGACATGGCGGCCCGCGCGGACGAGGTGGTCGCCTGGGCCCGCTCCGAGGACCGCGACGTCCTGCTCTTCGCCCACGGACACGTCCTGCGCTCCATCGGCGCCCGCTGGCTGGGCCTGCCGATCGACTTCGCGGCCCGCATCCGCCTCAACCCGACCTCGCTGTCGGTGCTGGGCTGGGCGTACGGGGAGCCGGCGATCGACAGCTGGAACGACGTGGGGCACTTGGCGAGGTAGCCGCACGCGGCGCGGGCGCGGTGCGGACCCGCCGTGCGCCGGTGCCCGTGTCACACCGACCGCGGCAGTGCGGCGTGCCGTTCCAGGAACCACGACACCCCTGAGGCCCGCCGGTGCGGCAGCAGCACCCGCGCGGTGCCCGCCAGCATCGCCTGGATCCGTGACGACTGCACCTCGTCCAGCAGGTCCAGCACCCGCATCCCCGCCGCGGCGGCCTCGTCGGGCCGTCCCCCGCGCGCGAGATCGTCCGCGAGCTCCGCCGTGTACAGCGCGATGTTCCGGGCGAAGTGCGGGTCCTGCAGATGCGCGGCCCGCCGCGCGTGCCGGGCCGCCCGCGTCCAGTCGCCCAGCGCCGACCAGCACTGCGCTTCCAGCGCCTCCAGTTCGGCCTCCCCGTAGAAGGTCATCCACTCCGGATCGGCGTCCGAGGTGCCCCGCGCGAAGAGGACCCGCGCGCGCGTGAGTGCCTGAGCGCACCCGGTGCGGTCGGTGAGCCCCGCCCAGCCCCCCGCCTCGCGCAGCGCCAGCAGCGACATCAGCCGGTCCGACCCCAGGGGCCGGGCGATCCGCTGCGCTGCCTGCGCCGCCCGTACCGCCTCGCGCGGCCGCCCGGTGTCCCGGGCGAGGAACGACGTGTTGCAGAAGGCATGCGCCTCCAGCGCCGGGTCCCCGGTCATCCGGGCCGTGGCCAGCGCCTCCGCGTAGTGCGAGCGGGCGTCGTCGAACCGCCCCGAGTCGTGCGCCAGCCAGCCCACGGAGATGGCCAGTTCACCCGCGCCCGAGTGCAACCGTTCGGCGGTCGCCTGCCGGGTCGCGCCGGCGTCCAGCAGCGCGTAAGCGGCGCGCAGCGGAGCCGCCGCGCGCCGGTACAGTCCGTCCGCTCCGTGCCGGTCGTCCAGCAACCGGATCCGGCGGACGGCCTCTTCGAGCGCGCCCGCCTCGCTCGCCCCGGCGCGCCGCGCGGGGCGTTCCGCCGCCGACGCGTCGAGTGCGAGCCCGAAGGGGCCCAGCGAGGCGGCGGCCACGGTGGCGCCCCCGCTCATGAATGCGCGACGCAGCACGTCGCTCTCCTCGTAGTTGATGTGCGTGTCGTACGGGTCCTGCGTGTCATACGGCTCACCCGCTCCGCGTGTCTCACTCGTGCCCTGCGCCGGGCTCGAGGAGTGCTCGGGGGGCGTGTCCTCGTCGATGCGCGCCCCGCGTCCCCGCCCCCGTACGGACGAGCGCGGCGCGAACCCCAGGTCGGTGAGCGTGCGTCCGGGGAACATGTGCAGGAACACGCGTTCGTAGGCGTAGTTGGGGCAGCGGATCTCGCCCGCCTCCACCCGGCCGATGTACCGCGCGTCACAGCTGACCCGCTCACCGATCTCGCGCGCGGCCCGCCGCACCGCCGCGGCGAACTCGCCGGGGGAGCGCCTGCCGCGCAGGCGCCGGAAGGCGAGGTTCGGCCGCGGTGGCCGGTTGGGCTGGGACGAGGTCGCGCTGGACGACGTCATGGCCGGGTCCTCTCGTGCGAACCGTCGAACCATGCCGGACCAGGACGAGGACGAGTTGAACGATTCAGCCGTAGTGACGCCCCGTGTCCGGCGGGCAAGAACGTACCTGCTGTGCCGGTCCCGGCACGCGGTGTTCGGCTACAAACCGGATGTCCCATCCGGCATCTGCCATGAACTGCCATCCTTTGCGGCGCACTTCCGCGTAGCCGTTGACGCCGCCCGGCGTTGAACCCGGTGGACCGGGAGCCGCCCGACTCCCGACCTGCTCGCCCAAGGAGGAATTCCGTGGTGGAGGCCGGGATGGAGACCGACCGGAGCATCGCTTCCCCAACGCCGCTGTCCGTGTGCGACCTCGTGACGGTGCCCACCCGGCAGGGGCTGGAGGCGGTGGACATCCTGCGGCGCGGCGAGGTCGAGGCGGTGGGGCCGGTCCTGCACGACGACGACTGCGACACCCTCTGCTTCGTGGTGCCGCCCGGCACGGCGGCCGCCTGGGACATGCCGGGCAGCACGTGCACGAAGACCGACGGACGCGGACTGCGCCTCGCCCCCGAACCGCCGGCCGGCGCACCCGAGGGGCTGCCCGGCTCGGCATGGCTGCTGCCGCCCGGCGAGGCGGAACCGGCGACCGATCCGGCGGTGCTGCGCCGCGCGCTGGGCGAGGCGGCCCGCACGATCGAGGCGGCGGACAGCTGCCGCTGAGGCGGCACGGCGGCCCTCGGACGGCGCGCCCGCGGCCCGTGCCGGTCGGCGTGCGGCCCGTGTCCGTCGGCTCGCGCGCGCTGCGTCGGTCGGCCCGCGCCCCACGTTCGTCGGCCCGTGCCCCGTGCCGGTGGGCCTGCACCCGGCATTCGTCGGCCCGCCCCGGCCCGCCTCCCGCGTTGGTCGGCCCGCCTCCCGCGTTGGTCGGCCCGCCTCCCGCGTTGGTCGGCCCGCCTCCCGCCCCCGTCGGCCCGCGTCCGCCCGCACCCCGCCGCAGCCAGGGCCGGGGCCGGTCGAGCCCCGTCCGCCGTACCCGCCGATAATGGCCGCGTGGGAAGGTCCAGGAAGCCGCGGCGGGCGCAGGCCGCTCTCGAAGCCGTCGTGGAGAGCGTCGACGGCGGTCTCGCCGAGCTGATCCCGGACCGGGACCGGACGCGGGCCTGGACCCTGCTGATCGACGGGGCCCCGCAGTCGCACGTCGACCTGGACGACCCGGCGTACCTGTCCTTCGAGTACCAGCGGCGCCTCGGTCATGTGATCGACCTCGCCGCCCCGCCCGGCCGGCCCCTGCAGGCCGTGCACCTCGGCGGCGGCGCCCTCACCCTCGCCCGGTACGTCGCCGCCACCCGCCCCCGCTCCACCCAGCAGGTCGTCGAACGCGACGCGCCCCTCGTCCACCTCGTCCGCCGGGAGCTGCCGTTGCCGCCGGGCGCGCGCATCCGGGTGCGGTCGGCGGACGCCCGCGAGGGGCTGGGCAAGGTGCCGGACGGCTGGGCCGACCTGGTCGTCGCCGACGTGTTCAGCGGGGCCCGTACGCCCGCCCACCTCACCTCGACCGAGTTCCTCGACGAGGTCCGCAGGGCGCTGCGGCCCGGTGGGGTGTACGCCGCCAACCTCGCCGACGGGCCGCCGCTCACCCACCTGCGCGGCCAGATCGCCACCGCCGCCGCCCGTTTCGCGGAGCTCGCCCTGGTCGCCGACCCGGCGGTGCTGCGCGGGAAACGGTTCGGCAACGCGGTCCTCGTCGCCTGCGACCACCCGCTGCCGGTCGCGGAACTGACCCGCCGCGCCGCCTCCGACCCCCACCCCGGCCGCGTCGAACACGGCCGGCGGCTCGGCGACTTCACCGGAGGCGCCGTCGCGGTCACGGACACCGCGGCGGTCGCCTCACCGGCGCCGCCCCCGTCGGTCTTCCGCTGACCGCGTCACGGGACACGCCTCCCGCGCCCCCACCCCTCGCCCCGCGTCCGCGGTACGCACCGGTCTCCACCCGCGGCGGCCCGTCGTGCCAGGTGCACAGCACCGACACCCGCTCGGCGCCCGCGGTGAACTCCACCCGGATCCAGCCGCCGGGCGCGGAGACACGGCCATGAAGTGGGCGCCGGTGAAGGTCGCGCCGGCGGTCACCGCCATGGTGCTGACCGCCTTCGCGGTGCCGCTCGGTCCGGCCGACCAGGTCGTCCGGCTCCTCGTGCCCGGGGCGCGGCACCCCCACCCCACCGGTGCCGCGCCCCGGCCTCCCCGGCCGCGGCCAGGGGGTGTTCCGGAAGTCCCGCACAGCACCCGCGGCGCCCGGCACGCCCTCTCGCCGCACCGGCCGAAGGCCCAAGTACGTCCCGTACGAGGGCTTCCGTCCGGCACACCGAGAGCACGCACCGGACACCGCGGGCACCGCACAGGACTTTCGAACCCCCTAGACGCCCTCGACCGGCGGCAGCGTCCCCGACCGCGCGGCCTCCCCGTACCACCGGGCGCTCGACTTCGGGGTCCGCTCCAGGGTCGCGTAGTCGACGTACACCGCGCCGAAACGCTTGCCGTAGCCGTACGCCCACTCGAAGTTGTCCATCAGGGACCACAGGTAGTAGCCCCGCACGTCGGCGCCGTCCGCGATGGCCCGGCGGACCGCCGACAGGTGGCCGTGCAGGTAGGCGATGCGCTCGGGGTCGTGGACGCGGCCGTCCGGGTCGGGCTTGTCGTCGTAGGCCGCGCCGTTCTCGGTGATGTACAGCGGCAGGCCCGGCGCCTCCCGGGTGTACCGCATGATCAGCTCGTGCAGGCCGGACGGGTCGATGGTCCAGCCCATCGCCGTGCGGTCACCCGGCGTCTGGTGGAACGCCACGTCGTCCGCGCCCGGCCAGGGGGAGTGCTCGCTGGCGCCGTGACCGTCCGCGCGCGGGACCTTCGCCTCGGCCCGCGCCGCCGAGACCAGCGCCGGGGTGTAGTAGTTCAGGCCCAGCGCGTCCAGCGGCTGGTGGATCGTGTTCAGGTCGCCGTCCCGGACGCAGGACCAGTCGGTCACCGCTTCCGTCGCGGACAGCAGCGTCTGCGGGTAGGCGCCGTGCAGCATCGGGCCGTGGAAGACCCCGTTGGCCAGGTCGTCGATCCTGCGGACCGCGGCCAGGTCGGCCGGGTCCTGCGTCAGGGGGCGCACCACCGACGAGTTGAGGGAGACCGCCACCGCGTTGCGGGCCGGCATCACCGACCGCAGCGCCGACGCGCCCAGCCCGTGCGCCAGGTTCAGGTGGTGGGCCGCCCGCAGCGAGGCCGCCGGTTCCGTACGGCCGGGGGCGTGCACGCCGGAGGCGTACCCCAGGAAGGCGCTGCACCACGGCTCGTTGAGGGTGATCCACTGCTCCACCCGGTCGCCGAGCGCCTCACCGACGAGCCGCGCGTACTCCGCGAACCGGAACGCCGTGTCCCGCTCCGGCCAGCCGCCGGCGTCCTCCAGCTCCTGCGGCAGGTCCCAGTGGTAGAGCGTGACCGCCGGCTTGATGCCGGAGGCCAGCAGCTCGTCGACCAGCCGCCGGTAGAAGTCGAGACCGACCTGGACGGCGGGGCCGCGGCCGGTGGGCTGCACCCGGGACCAGGAGACCGAGAAGCGGTACGTGCTCAGGCCCAGCTCGGCCATCATCGCGACGTCCTCGCGGAAGCGGTGGTAGTGGTCGACAGCGATGTCGCCGGTCTCGCCGCCGGCCGTCCTGCCCGGCGTGTGGCTGAAGGTGTCCCAGATGGACGGGGTACGGCCGTCCTCGCGGACCGCTCCCTCGATCTGGTAGGCGGAGGTGGCCGCGCCCCAGAGGAAGGCGGGAGGGAAGGACACCGGCGATTCGGGTTCAGGCATGGAAGCGCTCCCATTGGAGGTCGTCACGACCGACGAAGAGGTGGGAAGGGAAACGGGGCCGAGGCACGTGGCCCGGCCCCGGGGTGTCAGCCCTTGACCGCGCCCTGCATGATGCCGCCGACGATCTGCTTGCCGAAGACGGCGAAGACCAACAGCAGCGGCAGCGTGCCGAGCAGCGCGCCGGCCATGATCAGGGACTGGTCGGGGGTGTAGCCGCGGCCCAGACCCGCGACCGCCACCTGGACGGTCGGGTTGCCGGTCTGGGTGAGCACCAGGAACGGCCACAGGAAGTCGTTCCAGGTCTGGACGAACATCAGCATGCCGAGCACGGCCATCGCGGGCCGGGCCGCCGGGAACACGATGTGCCACACCACGCGCCAGCTGCTCGCGCCGTCCATCCGCGCGGCCTCGATCAGTTCGTCGGGCAGCGCCTGCGACAGGTACTGGCGCATGAAGAACACGCCGAACGCGCTCACGACCGACGGCAGGATCACCGCCTGGAGCTGGTCGGTCCAGTCCAGCTCGGCGACCATCATGTACAGCGGGATCACGCTGAGCTGCGGCGGCACCATCATCGTGCCGATGACGATGAGCATCAGCGCGTTACGGCCCCGGAACCGCAGCTTGGCGAAGGCGAACCCGGCGATCGTCGACAGCACCACGATGGTGACCGCCGAGATCCCGGCCACGATGGTGGTGTTGAGGAAGGCCTCGCCCAGGTTGGCGTCCTTCCAGGCGATCTCCAGGTTGTCCATCAGGTTCGAGCCGAACCAGAACGGCGGCGGTGTCTCGGCCAGCCGCTGGTTGTCCCGGGACGCCGCGATCGCCGTCCACACCAGCGGGAACAGCGAGCCGATGGTGAACAGGACGAGGATCGCGTACGCGACCGGCCCGGCGTGCAGGGTCCCGCCGGCGCGGGCGGCCCTGGAGCGGCGGACCCGTCCCTTGGGGGCCTTGGCCTCCCGGTCAACCGGAGTCAGTGTCGTCGTCACGGCCGGTCTCCTTGACTACTGGCGCGCAGCCGGCGCGAGATGACGTAGTTGACGATCCCGATCACGATGAGGATCAGGAACATCGTCCAGGCGATGGCGGAGGCGCGGCCCAGGTGCTGGTTGACCCAGCCCTGCTCGTACAGGTACAGGCCGAGCGTCTGGAACTGGTGCTGGGAGCCGCCCGAGGCGCCCTTGTTCGCGTCGAACAGCAGCGGCTCACCGAACACCTGAGAGGCGCCGATGGTCGACACGACGACGGTGAACAGGATGGTCGGGCGCAGCGACGGCAGCGTCACGTGGAGGAACTGCTGCCAGCGGCTGGCCCCGTCCAGGGCCGCCGACTCGTACAGGTCCTGCGGGATCGCCTGCATCGCCGCCAGGTAGATCAGCGCGTTGTAGCCGGTCCAGCGCCAGATGACGATCGTCGAGACGGCGATCTGCGAGGGCCACCTGTCGTTCTGCCAGTCGATCTGGTCGACGCCGAAGGCCCCCAGCGCCCAGTTGATCATGCCGTAGTCGCGGCCGAAGAGCAGCACGAACACCAGCGACGCGGCGGCGATGGAGGTGGCGTACGGCGCGAGCATCACGACCCGGTAGAAGGTCGAGGCGCGCAGCTTGTAGTTGAGGATGTGCGCCAGGCCCAGCGCCATCAGCAGCTGCGGGACGGTGGAGATGACCCCGATCATCAGGGTGTTGCGGGCCGCGTTCCAGAAGAAGTCGTCGTCGAAGATCCGGGTGTAGTTGCGCAGGCCCACCCAGGTCATGTCGGTGGGCGCGGTCAGCTCCACCTGGTGCAGCGAGGCCCAGCCCGTGTAGACCAGCGGGAACAGGCCGAAGGCGAGGAAGAGCAGGAAGAACGGCGAGACGAAGGCGTACGGGCTGTAGCGCATGTCCCGCTGCCAGCGCCGCGACAGCCGGGCCCGGCGCCGCCGCTCCTTCTCGGTGACCGGCGCGCCGCCCGACGGGCGGGCCGGGGCCGCGCCCCCCTCCTTGGCGGGGGACGCGGCGGCGGTGTGGTGCCCAGTGGTCATACGGGTCACTGGTCCAGGTTGTTGTCGATGGTCTTGACGGCCGTGTCCCAGGCCTCCTTGGCGGACTTGCCCTGGGCGACCAGGATCACACCGTTGTCGGTCAGGCCCTGCTGGATGATCTGGTCCTTGGGGCCGATCACCTGGACCGGGGCGGCCTTGGCGGCCTCGGCGAAGATCTGGCCGATGGGCGCGTCACCGGTCATCTCGTTGGTGGCGTCCTTGACCTCGGGCATCTCGTACGCGGGCGGCGTGCTCGGGAAGTTGCCCTGCACCTCGAACAGCTTGGCCTGCTGCTCGGGCGCGGTCAGCCAGGCGGCGAGCTTCGCCGCCTCCTCGGCGTTCTCGCCGGACTTGGGCACGGCCAGGAAGGAGCCGCCCCAGTTGCCGGACTTGGGCGCCGCGGCCACGTCCCACTTGCCGGCCGCGTCCGGCGTCGACTTGCCCTTGATGTAGCCGAGCATCCACGGCGGGCAGGAGATCGCCGCGAACTTGCTGTTGGCGATGGTGGTGTCCCAGGCGGGCTGGAACTGGGTCTGGTTGCCGACCAGCCCGTCCTCGGCGGCCGCCGCGGTCAGGTCGAACGCGGTCTTCACGGCCGGGTTGGTCTTGTAGACGACCTCGCCGGAGGAGTCGTAGAACCGCTCGGTCTCGCTGCTCAGGATGGCCTGGATCAGACCGCCGGGGGAGTCCATGAAGGTGGTGCCGGAGGGCGCGTTCCTCTGGTAGTCGCGGCCGGTGTCGACGAACTTCTGCCAGTCGCCCGCCCACAGCTCGCCCACTTCCTCGCGGTCGGTGGGCAGTCCGGCCTGCTCGAACAGGTCCTTGCGGTAGCAGACGGCCATCGGGCCGACGTCGGTGCCGAGACCGATCGTCTGGCCGTCGGGGGTGGCGGCCTGCTTCCACTTCCACTCGAGGTAGTCGCTCTGCTTGCCGTACTGCGACAGGTCGAGCAGCTTGGCACCCTGGGTCTGCGCCACCTCGGCGATGTTGCCGACCTCGACGGCCTGTATGTCCATCAGGCCGCTGTTCGTGGTGAGGTGGTTGACGAGCGCCGGGTAGTAGTTCTCGTTGCGCTCGGTGACGTTCTCCTTGATGGTGATGTCCGGGTGGAGCTTCGTGTACTCCTCGTACAGGCCGGCTTCCTTGAAGCCCATCGTCCCGAAGAGCCCCAGGGTGATCGTCGTCTTGCCCTCGCCGCCCCCGGACGAGCCGGAGCCCTCGTCGCCACCGTCGTCGGCACAGCCGGCCAGCAGCCCGGCGCCCAGCGTCGCGATGGCCGCGAGGACCACCGACTTACGTGCTCGCATTGCGTCCTCCTGTTGCCCTGACGTGCCGACCCCCCGGCCAACTGCATGGTTGGTCCCGTAAGTTGTACTCGCTGCGGCTCGGGCGGGGAACGTGCGGGTTGTGTATGTGCCAGGTACTGTGGGAGCGCTCCCACAAGTGATGTGTTGAAGAGTCGTCGGTTCCCGCGGGGGTGTCAAGGGAGCGGACGGCGGGAGATGCGTTCAGTTATCGGGCTGTTAACTGGAATCAGGTACTCCGGGTCGACCGGTGTCCGGACGGGCTCCCGGCCCGTTCGCGGTGCGGCCCAGCGATGGTCACCCCAGCACACGGGGCTGTTAGATTCCAGGCCAGCGTGATGAACGGCGGCGGAAGGCGGAGCCCATGGCAAGCCACGGAGCGCGGGGCCGGAGCGGTGGCCGGCCCACCCTGGAGGAGGTCGCCGCGCGCGCCGGCGTGGGCCGGGGCACGGTCTCCCGGGTGATCAACGGCTCGCCCCGGGTCAGCGACGCGACCCGCGCGGCGGTGGAGGCGGCGGTCGCCGAGCTCGGTTACGTCCCGAACACCGCCGCCCGCGCCCTGGCCGCGAACCGCACGGACGCGATCGCCCTCGTCGTCCCCGAGCCGGAGACCCGGTTCTTCGCCGAACCGTACTTCTCGGACATGCTCCGCGGGGTCGGCGCCGAGCTGTCCGACACCGAGATGCAGCTGCTGCTGATCTTCGCGGGCAGCGACCGGGAGCGCCGCCGCCTCGCCCAGTACCTGGCGGCGCACCGGGTGGACGGCGTGCTGCTGGTCTCGGTGCACGCGGACGACCCGCTGCCGGACCTGCTGGCCCAGCTGGAGATCCCGGCGGTGATCAGCGGCCCGAGATCGGCGGAGGAGACCCTGGCCTCGGTGGACTCGGACAATTATGGCGGCGCCCGTTCCGCTGTCGAACACCTGATCGCCCGAGGGTGTCGCCGCATAGCGCACATCACCGGCCGCCTCGACGTCTACGGTGCCCAGCGGCGCATCGACGGCTACCGCGACGCGCTGCGCGACGCGGGGCACGGGGCGGACGAGCGGCTGATCGAGGCCGGGGACTTCACCGAGGAGGGCGGCCGGCGCGCGATGACCGCGCTGCTCGCCCGCTGTCCCGACCTGGACGCGGTCTTCGCGGCCTCCGACGTGACCGCGGCGGGCGCCCGCCAGGGCCTGCGCGAGGCGGGCCGCCGGATCCCCGAGGACGTGGCCCTGGTCGGCTACGACGACTCGGCCATCGCCCGCCACATGGACCCGCCGCTCACCAGCGTCCGGCAGCCGATCGAGGAGATGGGCCGGCGGATGACCGACCTGCTCCTCGCCGAGATCGCCGACCGGCGCCCGGCGGTGTCCCGGGGGCTGGAGCGGCGGCGGGTGGTGCTGGCGACGAAGCTGGTGGAGCGGGCGTCCTCGTAGGCGCGGGCCGTGCCGGGCGGGGCGGGGCGCCCCCGGGGCCCCGGTTGCGCCGGGTGAGTCAGGGGGCGTCGCGCGGACGGCCCGGTCGGGCGGCGGGCCCCCCGGGGCGTGCATAGGATCCGCGGCGTGGCACACACCTTCGAGGAACTTCTGGCGAAACAGCGGGCCGCGGACGAGGCGCACACACGGGTCCTGGAGCTGCGGGACGCCTACGGTCCGCCGACCCAGGAGGGCGGCTGGAACGAGCCCCAGCGCGAGACGTACGAGACCGCCTGGCGGGCCTGGCGCGACCTGGACCGCGATCTGGGCCAGACGGTGACCGAGTACGCGAAGGCGGAGCGGACGACGCGGGCGGAGGTCGAGGCGGAACTGCGCAGGACCCTGCCGGACCCGGAGGTGCAGTGGCACAGACGTGAGGGCTGACCCCTTTTCGACCACAGGTGCCGCTGCACGTTTCGGACGTGGTGGGCCGCTGGAGCGGCTCGCCGTCGACCATCCCGCCGCGGGCGCCGTCGGCGGGCCCGCCGGTGTGCAGCCGCCGCTCGACGCGCTCGCGCAGGGGCAGGTCCTGGACCGGTCGTACGACGGGACGCGCGCCGCGAACCTCGCCGCGTACCGCAACCGCCACTACGTGTACCGGTTCACCCAGGCCGGATACCGGGCGTACCGCTCGGTGGAGGACGTGCTCGGCGCCGGCCCGGAGGACGCCCAGCTCTCCCGCCGCGTCTTCTCCGACGTCCTCGGCGACCCGCGCGCCCTGGCCGAGGCCACCACCGCGGGCGACGGCGAGGAGGTGTACCGCAAGCTCGGCCGTCTCGACTCGGTGCTGAACGAGATGGCGCCGTCCGGTGCTGGAGAATCCGGTCGCGTACTACGCCGACGCCGACACCCAACTCCCGGGCCGGCCGCGAGCCCCCGCCCTCGCCGAGGACCTGGAGCGCCTGACCGGGCTGACGGTGGAGCGGCGGGCCGAGGGCGTGGCGCTCATCGACACCTCCGGCAGGCTGTCCGACATCCGTTCTCCCGGCGGCGGTACCGTCGCGCAGGCTGCGCTGCTGCCGGCCGCCCGGATCAGCGCCGCCGTCCAGCGTTCCGGACGGCACGCCCTCGAACTGCTGCCCGCGCCCACCGCCGCCGAACGCCTCGCGGCGCGCGCCCGGTCCGTCCACCACGGAGTGCCGGCCGGCATCCACCGGCGAGTCGGCGTCAGTGCCGGAGCCCCCTGGGGCTGACGGGAACGGCGGTGTCGTCTCAGGGAGCGGGCGACGCCGAGTTCCGCTGAACCGCCCCGTGGATCTTCGACGGCTCCGGTGCCCGGTCAGAACAGTTCCAGATCCTCGCCGCTGGTGTCCGCGATGACTGGCCGGGGCTGGGCGGGGAGGTCGTCCAGGCGGTCGGGACCGGCCGCGGCGGCCACGGCGGGGGCCGTCTCGGCCAGCCAGGCACGAAACCGTTCGGCGGCTTCGCGGTAGGGGACTTGCGCCAGGACACGGTGCTCACCGGAGGGGCAGAAGTCGACGGTGACGGTGAGCAGGCAGGAGCGGGGCGCGTTCTGACTGCCCGTCCAGGACACGCGCAGGACACCGCAGGGCTTGCGCCCGCGGGGGGCGCGGTGGGTCGGGCGCAGTGAGCGGCAGGCTATGTGGGCGGTCCATGCGGCGAGGTGCGGCAGGGGCAGGGTGGTGCGTGCGCGGCAGCCGGGGCAGCGGTGCCAGTGGCGGAGCCACTGGTCGGTGTCGGTGTGGAAGAGGCGTGTGTAGCGGTTGGCCACGCGGATGTCGTTGCTGTACAGGTGGTCGGGGCGTTCCTGTGTGTTGCAGGACTGGCAGACGGGGGCACGGACGTAGCCGTGTTCGTGGCAGTGGTCGAGCACGGTGGCGGGCGCGCCGCGGCAGACAGCGCACGCCCATTCGGCCACCCTGCGGGAGATACCGGGCTTCCTGCTGAGCACCGAGTACAGCCGGCCTTCCAGCTCTTTGCCGTACGGGCGCAGTGAGGCGGTGGGGCCCGCGGGGCTCGTTGTCCGCCGACCGCCGGCGTATCGGGCCCGCCCGGGGGAGGACGGCTCGGTGGCGGCCGCGCTTGCCTGGCGGGCTCGCGCGGCTCGCACCCACTGCGTTTCGGCGTGCTCGGCCGCGTCCAGCAGCCTGACCACGGCGCGCGGCAGCCACCACGTGCGCTGCGTCCCGTCGCGGTCCCGCTCCACGAGTATCTGTCGCCAGTCGATCCCCGCCAGATGGTGCGGCCGACCGACGTCGCGTCGCGCTGCCCGCTCGGGGCCGCCCGACTCCTGTGGTTCCCCCGCGATGCGTCGGCGCCAACGCAGCGGCGTTTCCTCGTCGCGCCCCTGCCTCGGCGCCCCACGAAACGGACCGATGAGGACCAGGTCCTGCGGATCCACCCCCACCGCGACCAGTTCCGAGGCAGCCCGGCGCACCTCATCCTCCGGGACACTCCACTGACCGCCGCTCACCCTCACCGTCGCCACCGCATGACTGCCGAGCAGGACGTACCCCACTTGGGCACGGGCGGGAGAGCGGGTGAATGCCCCGGAAGCCGTCGGCACGGCACTGTCGGCCGTCAGATCGACCCAGAGAGCGTCCGCGGCACCCAGGGTGATCAGGCCGTCCGTGCGGCCGGGCATGACACGCTCTGACATACCGACAGGCTAACGGCCCGCAACGAGCCAGCGGGTTCCGAGCGCCTCGGTCAGCCGGGCCGCCGCCCGCAACTCGTTGTTCCTGAGCGAGAACCGGTGGGGCCGCGTCGCCCATGGGCCTCATCAGGGCCCGTCACTCACTGGCGGATCGGTTCAGGAAACAGCAAATCATGTGACTATGTACATACGCTGAGCGAGGGGCCGTGCGGACTGACGGCTATCGCCCCTTCCCGGACGGCTCGGATCGCGGGTGGACGTGGCTGGGCCGTGGCCGTGGTGAGGCCCCGGTCAAACGGCAGACAGGCCCATGGCCCGCGTTTCCGCAGGTCATGGGCCTGTCGCATGGGGTGAGTGACGGGACTCGAACCCGCGGCATCCTGGACCACAACCAGGTGCTCTACCAGCTGAGCTACACCCACCATGACCGGCGGTTCTTCTGTCGCTTCCCCGACCGGCCGAGAAAAAGTGTACAGGGTCCGAAGGGGTGCTCGCGCCCGGCTTTCCCCGGGGCCCCGAAGCGGGCCCCGGTGGCCGGTCAGCGCGCGGGCAGGACGTGCTTGGCGGCGATCGCCCTGGCGGTGTCCGAGTCCGGGCCGGGCTGCGGCACGAAGATGGCCTCGCGGTAGTAGCGCAGTTCCGCGATGGACTCGCGGATGTCGGCCAGGGCCCGGTGGTTGCCGTTCTTCTCGGGGCTGTTGAAGTAGGCGCGCGGGTACCAGCGGCGGGCCAGCTCCTTGACGCTGGACACGTCGACGATGCGGTAGTGGAGGTAGTCCTCCAGCGTGGGCATGTCGCGCAGCAGGAAGCCGCGGTCGGTGCCGACCGAGTTGCCGCACAGCGGGGCCTTGCCCGGTTCCTTGATGTGCTCACGCACGTAGGTGAGGACCTGGTCCTCGGCGTCCGCGAGGGTCGTGCCGTTCGGGAGCTCCGCGAGCAGGCCGGAGGCGGTGTGCATCTGACGGACCACGTCCGGCATCGTCTCCAGGGCCCGGTCCGGCGGGCGGATGACGATGTCCACCCCCTCGCCGAGCACGTTCAGCTCGGAGTCGGTGACGAGGGCGGCCACCTCGATGAGCGCGTCGTCGGACAGCGAGAGGCCGGTCATCTCGCAGTCGATCCACACCATGCGATCGTTCATGCGTCCACCCTACGGCCGGCCTGCCCATGTGAGGTGTGCCGTGCAGGCGCGGAGACGGCGGCGGGGTCCTCAGGGGCCGTCTGCTCCCCTGTGGACCCCGTCACCCTGTCACGGCTGCCTCACGACCCGCTGCGCTGCCCCGGCAGACTCGCCCTGACGTACGCCTCCCGCGCGTGGTCGCCCGGCAGTGCCGAGGAGCCGACCGCGCTCGCCGCCGCCGTGCGGCGGGCGTGCAGCGGCAGCGGGCCGTCCGGGTGCAGTGCGGCGGACGGCGGGCCCGCCTGCGGCGGTGGGCCGGTCATCGGCGCGGGCGGGCCCGCGCCGTCGCCGTCGGACGGGCGTTCGGACTGCGGCCGGCGCGCCCGGTACGCCGCCCGGTACGCGGCCGGGGACGAGCCCAACTGGCGGCGGAAGTGGCCGCGCAGCGCGACCGGCGAGCGGAACCCGCAGCGGCCCGCCACCTCGTCCACCGAGTAGTCCGACGTCTCCAGCAGCCGCTGCGCCTGGAGCACCCGCTGGGTGATCAGCCACTGCAGCGGGGCGCTGCCCGTCAGCGAGCGGAAGCGGCGGTCGAACGTCCGGCGGCTCATGTACGCCCGCGCCGCCAGCGTCTCCACGTCGAACTGCTCGTGGAGGTGCTCCAGCGCCCAGGCGACGACCTCGGCCAGCGGGTCGGCGCCGATCTCCTCCGGTAAAGACCGATCGAGGTAGCGCTCCTGACCGCCGCTGCGGCGCGGTGGGACGACCAGCCGGCGGGCCAGCGCGCCGGCCGCCTCGTTGCCGTGGTCCGTCCGCACGATGTGCAGACAGAGATCGATTCCGGCCGCGGTGCCCGCCGACGTGAGCACGTCCCCGTCGTCGACGAACAGCTCCCGCGGGTCCACGTGGACCGACGGGTAGCGCTTCGCCAGCGTCGGCGCGTACATCCAGTGCGTGGTGGCCGGCCGCCCGTCCAGCAGGCCCGCGGCGGCGAGGACGAACGCCCCCGTGCACAGGCCCACGATCCGGGCGCCCTCCTCGTGCGCCCGGCGCAGCGCGTCGAGCGCGTCCTCCGGCGGCGGCGAGGTGATCGACCGCCAGGCCGGCACGACCACCGTGCCCGCGCGGGAGATCGCTTCCAGGCCATGCGGCGCGGTCAGTTCCAGACCCCCTGTGGTCCGCAGCGGGCCTTCCTCGCCCGCGCAGACCAGCAGTCGGTAGCGCGGTACGCCGGCGTCCTGGCGGTCAATCCCGAACACCGACAACGGTATGGAACTCTCGAAGATGGGGCCGCCGCTGAACAGCAGCACCGCGACGATCTCCTTGCGGCGGCGCCCGGACAGTTTCCGGGCCGCGGCGTCCAGCGCGGCAGTGGAGTCGTGGCTCATACTGCTAAGCCCCCCTCGGTGGTCGCGGCTCCTCGGTTGTGTCGCTCCTGCACGTTTCCCCTCGGTCCTGCACGAGTCCCCCGCCGTAGACAGTCAAGATCGAATTTACTGTGTCCCGCCGTGCCGGCATGGCCGGTTCATCACCCGGCGCATTGTCGACTTGGCAACTTGGCGTGAAGCATTCGATCACGAAGCGTTGCACTAGCGGACCGCGCAGGGAAGTGCGCCTTGTGGCAGTGGCCAATCCACGTAGGGTCTGTGAACCCTACGAGACTCTTTCCGTGCAGGTCGAACGGGGGTTGGGGGGTGCTCGGGGGGCCCGATGCACACACGTCAGAAGTTGGCTGAAAAGATACGGGCGCGTGCGCGGAAACCGGTCAACCGACCGGTGTATGTCCGCCTGGCCGCCGCCCGCCCCGGTGGGCCCCCGAACCGCTCCGCTGGTGCCGGCCCCGGTGCGGTGCGCCCTCCGCGGTTCGCAGCCGGGCCGCGCCGCGCTCGGAGCCGCGCAGCAGCGCCCGGCAGGCGGCCGTGACGGCGGCGAGACCCAGGGCGGTACCGCCCGCCCCCGCGAGGGAGCCCCCGCACCAGACGAGGATCACCGGGACGAGGGCGCAGCTGAAGACGGCCCACCGGACCACGTCGGTCACCGCGTCCGGGCCGGACGCGGTCCCGGGGCGCGTCTCGGCGGCCGGGCGGGGTGCGGGCATGCGTACTCCTGTGGCGGTGGTCACGGGGTTCAACGTCAATGAGACGGGTCGGTCACTGCCGGACCGGGGCCGGCGCCGGCGGCGCAAGTGAATGCCGTGCAAACCGCCTGTACGAGGCAGCAACCATTGCGTTACGGGCGCCCCCTCGTGCATGCTCCCTGGAACCCGCCGCGGACGTGAGCGGGACCTGCGCTAAGGAGGCGTGCCGCCGTACCCTTGGGGGTATGGGGTTGGGAAGATGATTCCCGGACACAGCTCCGCCGCACATTGTCGTCCCACCTGATCAAGGATCACAACGCCGAGACAGCCATGGCCGGTCACGAATTCTTCGAACCCGCGGACCGCAAGCGGCCGGTCGCCGACCCCACGGCGGCCGATCCCCTGGCGGCGGAAGAGGCGCGCCACGCGTGCGACCCCGCCTTCAAGCACGGCGTCGTCGTCGGCTTCGACGGCTCGACCTCCAGTGAGCGTGCCCTCGCGTACGCGATCGGCATGGCCCGGCGCTCCCACTCGGGCCTGATCATCGTCCATGTGGCCAACCGGCTGCCCACCACCGTGTGGGCGGGCTGCGAGCCCCCCGTCTTCGTCGACGTGCCGGACCACCGGACCGAGGCACTCGGTCTGGAGCTCGCCTGCGCCGACTACCTCACCGAGGTGCCCTGGATCCTGGTCGAGCGCGGCGGTGACATCTGCCACGAACTCGAGGAGGTCGGGCGCGAGTACGCGGCGGACGCCATCGTCGTCGGCTCCACGCACGGCATCGTGGGCCGTCTTTTCGGCTCGGTCGCGGGGCGGCTGGCCAAGCGGGCCAAGCGCCCCGTCGTCGTCATCCCGTAACCCGCCCTCGGCCCGGGTGACATGCACCGCGGGCAGGGCCGGCTCCCCTTGCGCGCCGGCCGGATCCAGTGCCGCGCGGATGTGTTCGTGCTCTGGTGAAGGGCTGTATCGGTCACCGCGCCACCGCACCTGGTCGACGGGGGTGACGGCGGCGGACGCCGTGACACCGGCTCACGGGGTGGGCGGCGCCGCCCTGTTCGCCGCCGGACCGCCCGCGTTCCGGGAGGGCGACGCCGGGACCGGCACCGCGCCGGCGCCGGCCGGGGGAGAGGGCGGGTCCCCGGCGTACGGGACGGACCCCCCGTGTCCGGTGGTGACCCGGGGGGTCCGTCCTGTTGTCGTCCGCGCTGCTCGCGAGCGGGGTGCTACTCGACCGTCACCGACTTGGCGAGGTTCCGCGGCTTGTCGATGTCCCGGCCGAGGGCCAGCGCCGTGTGGTAGGCGAGGAGCTGGAGCGGGATGCCCATCAGGATCGGGTCCAGCTCGTCCTCGTTCTTCGGGACCACGATCGTACGGTCGGCCTTCTCCTGCTCCTGGTGCGCCACCGCCAGGATCCGGCCGCTGCGGGCCTTGATCTCCTCCAGCGCGGCGCGGTTCTTCTCCAGCAGGTCGTCGTCGGGGACGATCGCGACCGTCGGCAGGGCGGGCTCGATCAGGGCGAGCGGGCCGTGCTTCAGCTCGGAGGCGGGGTAGGCCTCGGCGTGGATGTACGAGACCTCCTTGAGCTTGAGGGAGGCCTCACGGGCGACCGGGTAGCCGCGGACGCGGCCGATGAAGAGCATCGAGCGGGCCTCGGCGTACTCCTTGGCCAGCTCCTCGATCTCCTCCTCCTGCTTCATCATCTCGGCGATCTGCGTGGGCAGCTTGCGCAGGCCCGCGATGATCCGCTTGCCGTCCCGGACCGAGAGGTCGCGGGTGCGGCCGAGGTGCAGGGCGAGCAGGGCGAAGGCGACGCAGGTGTTGGTGAAGCACTTGGTGGAGACCACGCAGACCTCGGGGCCGGCGTGCACGTAGATGCCGCCGTCGGCCTCGCGGGCGATCGCCGAGCCGACGACGTTCACGATGCCCAGCACCCGGGCGCCCTTGCGCTTGAGCTCCTGCACGGCCGCCAGCACGTCGTAGGTCTCACCGGACTGCGAGACGGCGATGTAGAGCGTGTCGGGGTCGACGACCGCGTCGCGGTAGCGGAACTCGGAGGCCGGCTCGGCGTCGGCGGGGATCCGGGCCAGCTCCTCGATCATCTGGGCGCCGATCATGCCCGCGTGGTACGAGGTGCCGCAGCCGAGGATCTTCACGCGGCGGATCCGGCGCGCCTCGCGGGCGTCCAGGTTCAGGCCGCCGAGGTGCACGGTGGAGAAGCGGTCGTCGATCCGGCCGCGCAGCACGCGGTCCACGGCCTCGGCCTGCTCGTGGATCTCCTTGTGCATGTAGGTGTCGTGGCCGCCCATGTCGTACGAGGCCGCCTCCCACTCCACGGTGGTCGGCTCGGCGGTCGTCCGGGTGCCCTCGGTGGTGTAGGTGCGGAAGTCGTCGGCCTTGAGGGTGGCCATCTCGCCGTCGTCGAGGGTCACTATCTGCCGGGTGTGGGTGACCAGCGCGGCGATGTCGGAGGCGACGAACATCTCCTTCTCGCCGATGCCGAGGACGACCGGGGAGCCGTTGCGGGCGACCACGATCCGGTCGGGGAAGTCGGCGTGCAGCACCGCGATGCCGTACGTGCCCTCGATCAGGCGCAGCGTCTCGCGGACCCGGTCCTCCAGCTTCTCGGCCTGGGAGCGGGCGATCAGGTGGACGAGGACCTCGGTGTCGGTCTCGGAGACGAACTCGACGCCGTCCGCCTCCAGTTTGCGGCGCAGGTCGGAGGCGTTGTCGATGATGCCGTTGTGGACGACGGCGACCTTGCCCTCGGGGTCGAGGTGGGGGTGGGCGTTGACGTCGGAGGGGGCGCCGTGGGTGGCCCAGCGGGTGTGGGCGATGCCGGTGGTGCCCTTGAAGCGCGCCGGGACCTTGGCCTCCAGGTCGCGGACCCGGCCCTTGGCCTTGACCATCTTCAGGCCGGACGCCTTGGGGGAGGTGACGACGATGCCGGCCGAGTCGTAGCCGCGGTACTCCAGCCGCTGGAGGCCCTCCAGGAGCAGGGGGGCGACATCACGCTTCCCGATGTATCCGACGATTCCGCACATAGAGATGTATTCCTCAGCCGTAGACGATGCGGCGCAGCTGCCTGAGCGTGAGCTCGGGAGGTGCCACCGCCCGGTATGTCAGGTCCGCCGCGATCTGTTCGAAGATCGTCGCGTTGACCAGGCCCTGGGCCTGGAGCTCGCGGTGGCGGCGACGGACGAACTCCTCGGTCGTCTCGTCGAAGTAGGCGAGCACGTCCTGGATCACCCGCAGTGCCTCGCCCCGGTTGAGGGGCGTGGACCGCGTCAGATGATCAACGAGTTCGTCGTGCACCCGATGATCCTGGAGTACCGACGCCGCTTTCGCAACAATCTTGCCCGATTTCGGGCAAGGGCGCGCGAGTGGGCTGTGCGGGAGTCAGGGGACGCTCATGGACGACGTCGTCTCCCGCGGCCGGCCGGCCGGCCCGGTGCGGGCGTGGGATCGCATCCGTCTCAGGACCGCCCGCTCGGCCGGGGTGAACTCCTCGCCGGTGGGCACGCCGGTGCGGTGCGGTCCGCCGGGCTCGCGCAGGCGCCGCAGCAGTGCGTCGTGGTCGTCCTCCAAGGCGGGCGCGGCGGGCTCCGGCTCCCGAGCGGGGGTGTCCGGGGCGGCGGCCGGGGCCGGGGCCGGGGCGGCCGGGTGCGGCAGGAGGGCCTGCACGGTGGCGGCGACCGGAGCCATCAGCGGGTCCTTCCCGCCCCCCGGTTCGACCGCGTCGGGGTCGTACTCGGGCGGGGTGTCGCGCACGGTGAAGCGCAGGGATCCGTTCTCCCGGCCGGCCGCCGGACGCCGGACGCCACTCCACGGCCGCGATGCCGGTGACGGCCGGCGTGCGGTGCCGGCGGCGGCCTTGGCGTCCTCCGTCTTCCCGTCGCTGGGGTGGTCGCCGGCGGCCACGCACGACGGGGACCGCTACCGGGAGCGGCTCGCCGCGCAGGGCCCCCGGCGGGAGGCGCCGGGGATCGACTGCCACCGGTCGCCGCAGGTGCCGTGGTGACGGGGCCGTGCCCCGAGGGCCGTCCCGCTCGTGACCGCGGGGACGTGCTGACGGGCACCCCGCAGGACCGTACTCCGGGGTGCCCGTCCGTCCCTGGGACGTCAGAACCCGGCGATCGGGTTCTTCAGGGTGCCGACCAGCTGGAGCGCGCCCGCCGGGTCGGACAGGTCCACCATCTGCTGGTTGTCGCGCAGCTGGAGCCGGTTCAGGCAGGACAGCGCGAACTCGGGCGCGAACATGTCGTACTGCCGGAACTTGTCGGCGAGTTCGGGCATCGACTCCTGGTACTCGCGGGTGACCTTCGCGACCGTGCCCCAGAAGGCGTCCTCCTCCAGGACCCCCTCGGCGGCCAGGTTCGCCGAGAGGAAGCGGAAGAAGCAGTCGAAGACGTCCGTGAAGACGGACAGCAGTTTCTTGTCCTCGGGCACCTCCACGCGCAGCCGCTCCACCGTCGGCGGCAGCACCGCGTCCGGGTCCATGACGGCGATCTCCTCGGCGATGTCCTTGTAGATCGCGCGTTCGACCACGCCGTCCTTCAGGACCAGGATGACGTTCTCGCCGTGCGGCATGTACACCAGGTCGTAGGCGTAGAAGCTGTGCAGCAGCGGGGTGTAGTAGGCCCGCAGATAGCGGCGCAGCCACTCCTCCGGCGCCAGGCCCGACCGCTCGATCAGCGCGGCCGCGAAGCCCCGGCCCTCGTGGTCGACGTGCAGCAGCGACGCCATGGTCGCCGCCGACTCGCCGTCCCGGAGGGCGGCCACCGGGCTCTCCCGCCACAGCGCGGCCAGCATCTTGCGGTACGGCGAGTAGCGGTCCGTCGCCTGCTCGTACTCCAGGTGCCGGTAACCGACCGCCGCCCGCTCGCGGATGATCGACAGGCCGGTCACCTTCAGTACCGGGTCGCCCTCGATCAGCTGGGCGAGCCAGTCGTTGATCGCCGGGGTGGCCTCCATGTAGGCGGCCGACAGCCCGCGCATGAAGCCCATGTTGATGACGGACAGCGCCGTCTTCACGTAGTGCTTCTCGGGGTGGCTGGTGTTGAAGAAGGTGCGGATGGACTGCTGGGCCAGGTACTCGTCGTCGCCCTCGCCGAGGCAGACCAGGTGCTGCCGGGCGACCTCGGCGGCGAAGGTGACGGCCAGCTTGTTCCACCACTGCCAGGGGTG
This sequence comes from Streptomyces cinereospinus, assembly GCF_042430725.1. Lineage (NCBI taxonomy): Bacteria > Bacillati > Actinomycetota > Actinomycetes > Kitasatosporales > Streptomycetaceae > Streptomyces > Streptomyces cinereospinus. Next base: position 96,109 of record NZ_JBHMCY010000006.1, read on the forward strand.
GACCGGGACGAAGAGGTAGTCCGCGGGGTCCAGGCCCTGGTCGGTGAGCTGCCGGCGGAACCGCTCGACCGTCTCCGCGCCCAGCTCGTCCCGCAGGAACGACTCGTACTCGATGCCGGCCCCGGCCGTGAAGGCGGCCCGCGAGCGGTGCGCGGCCAGCCACACCAGCCGGACCGGGCTCGCGGTCTCGGGGGCGTACGCGAGGTACTCGTGGATCCCGAAGCCGAGCCGGCCGTTGTTGGCGACGAAGCAGGGGTGGCCCTCGGTCATGCCGGTCTCGATGGCCTGGAAGCCGCTGGTGACCAGCTCGGCGACCGGGGTCTGCGGCTTGGTGAGCTTGTAGCAGGTGCCGGAGAGGGTGGAGGAGATCTCCTCCAGGTAGACCGGCAGGATCGCGTCGCTCAGGCCGAGCGCCCGCCTCAGCTCGATGAAGAAGTCCAGGGCCGCCAGCGGCAGCTCGCCGCCGTCGCGGTGCCGGGTGATGGAGTCGGCGTCGATCTGCCAGTGGTCCAGGGACCGGACCACGGCCGTGAAGGTGTACCGCGTCAGGCCGTCGTCGCTGCGGACGACGTACGCGCCGTCCCCGGCGGGCTCCGGTACGAGGAGCCGCTCGTGGGCGAATTCGGCGAGGGCCTTGCGGATCAGGAGGCGGTTGGCCCGCGCCCAGCGGTGGGGGGAGAGGTGCGCCACGGCGTCGGACAGGGTCATACGGCTACTCCTCGGGCGGCCATGAACTGTTCGCGCGTGCAGAAGCTCAGCAGCGCGCGCTTCTCCGGCTTGTCGATCTCCCGCACGGGCACGAAGCCGACGGCCTCGTTGAGCGCGTGCACCGCCTTGTTGCCCACGTCCGGCTCGACCACCACGCGCCGGGTCCGCGGGTCGGCGAACAGCTCCTCCATCACGGCGGTGATGACGGCCCTGGTGAAGCCGTGCACGGGCCGGTCGGTGGGGGCGACCAGGAAGTGCATGCCGACGTCGCCGGGCTCGGGGTCGTACAGGCCCACCAGCTCGACGTACCGGGGGTCGTACTTCTCCATCAGGAACGCCGGTGCGCCGTCGTGCAGGCCGAGGTAGGCGTGGTGGTGCTCGTCGGCCGCGATCCGCAGGTACTCGCGCTCGACGTCCCGCAGTCTCGCGTCCTGCATCATCCAGAAGGCGGCCTTGGGGTGGGTCACCCAGCCGTGCAGCAGCTCGGCGTCCTTCAGGGGGTCGAGGGGGCGGACGGTGAAGGTGCCGGTGGTCATGCGGAGAACTCCTGGAACGCGATCGACTTCTCGACCGGGTAGTACTCGCTGCCGAGCAGCTCGCGGATGATGTACGCGTTGCGGTACGCGCCCATCCCGAGGTCGGGGGAGGTGATGCTGTGGGTGTGGACGCCGGCGTTCTGCAGGAAGACGCCTCTGCCGGTGACGTCGACGGCGTAGTTGCGGGCGACGTCGAAGTTGCCCTGTGAGTCGTAGACCAGCCGGTCGCGGACCGGCGCCAGGAACTCCGGCTCGACGTACTGGTAGCCGGTGGCGAGCACCAGGCCCTGCGAGCTGAGTTCGAAGTCCTTGCCCTGCTCCTCCTGGCGGAAGCCCAGCGTGTACGTGCCGTTGTCGTACCGCGCGCTGGTGAGCGCCGAGTTGGTCAGCAGCCGGGTGGGGACCGGCCCGCCGAGGTTCTTCTGGTAGAGCAGGTCGAAGATCTCGTTGATGAGATCGCCGTCGATGCCCTTGAACAGGCCCTTCTGCTCGGCGGTGAGGCGGTAGCGGGTCGCCTCGGGCAGCTCGCGGTAGTAGTCGACGTACTCCGGGGAGGTCATCTCCAGCGTGAGCTTGGTGTACTCCAGCGGGAAGAAGCGCGGCGAGCGCGTCACCCAGTTCAGCTGGTAGCCGTGCACGTCGATCTCGCCGAGCAGGTCGTAGTAGATCTCGGCGGCCGACTGGCCGCTGCCGACCAGCGTGATCGACTCCTTGCGCTGGAGTTCCGCCCGGTGGTGGACGTAGCGCGAGTTGTGCAGGAAGTCGCCGCCCAGGTTCGCGCAGGCGTCCGGCACGTAGGGCGGGGTGCCGGTGCCGAGGACCAGGTGGCGGGCGCGGAAGACGTCGCCCGCCGCGGTGCGCACGACGTACAGCTCGTCCTCGTACGTCACCTCGGTGACCGTGCTGCCGAAGCGGACGCTGCTCAGCTTGCCGGCGGCCCAGCGGCAGTAGTCGTCGTACTCGACCCGCAGCGGGTAGAAGTTCTCGCGGATGTAGAACGAGTACAGCCGCCCCTTCTCCTTCAGGTAGTTCAGGAAGGAGTACGGCGAGGTCGGGTCGGCCAGCGTGACCAGGTCCGACAGGAACGGGGTCTGGAGGTGGGCGCCGTCCAGGAACATGCCCGCGTGCCACTCGAAGTCCGGCTTGGACTCCAGGAAGACGCCGTCGAGTTCGGCGATCGGCTCGGTCAGGCAGGCGAGGCCGAGGTTGAAGGGGCCGAGCCCGATCCCCACGAAGTCGTAGGTCTTTTTCGTGGTGTCAGGAAGCGCGGTCAAGGGATTCTCCCAGGTACTGCTCGGCATGGCCGGCGATCAGGTCGAGGACGGCGGCGATGTCGGACGCCTTGGTCTCGGGGTTGAGCAGGGTGAACTTCAGGTAGTGGCGGCCGCCCACCTTGGTGCCCGCGACGATGGCCTCGCCGGAGGCGAACAGGGCCTTGCGGGCGTAGAGGTTGGCGCGGTCGATCTCGGCCGGGTCGGTGACGGCGGCCGGGACGTAACGGAAGACCAGGGTGGACAGGGAGGGCTCGACCACGACGTCGTAGCGCGGGTCGGCGGCGAGCAGCCGCCAGCCCTCCCGGGCCAGGTCGCACACCTCGTCGAAGAGCTCTCCGATGCCGTCGGCGCCCATCACGCGCAGCGTGACCCAGAGTTTGAGGGCGTCGAAGCGGCGGGTGGTCTGGAGGGACTTGTCCACCTGGTTGGGGATACGTTCCTGCACCATCCGGCGCGGGTTGAGGTACTCCGCGTGGTAGGTGGCGTGGCGCAGGGTGGACGCGTCCCGCACCAGCACGGCGGAGGAGCTCACCGGCTGGAAGAAGGACTTGTGGTAGTCGACGGTGACCGAGTCGGCGCGCTCGATGCCGTCCAGCAGGGCGCGGCGCTTGACCGAGGCGAGCACGCCGCAGCCGTAGGCGGCGTCGACGTGCATCCAGGTGCCGTGCTGCGCGCACAGCTCGGCGATCTCGGGCAGCGGGTCGATGGAGCCGAAGTCGGTGGTGCCTGCGGTCGCGACGACGGCCATGGGGACCAGGCCGTCCCGCGTGCACCGCTCCAGCTCGCGGGCGAGCGCCACGGTCTGCATGCGCTGGTCGTGGTCGACGGGGATCACCACGACCGAGTCGGCGTCCAGGCCGAGGAGTTTGGCGGACTTCTTCACGCTGAAGTGGCTGGCCTCGGAGGCGAAGACGCGCAGTTTCGCGAGGTCGTCGCTCTTGGCCTCCTCCCGGGCGAGCAGCAGCGCCTGGAGGTTGGACTGGGTGCCGCCCGAGGTGAAGACGCCGTCCGCGGCCGGGCCGAGGCCGATGCGCTCGGCGGTCCAGTCGATGAGCCTGCGCTCGATCAGGGTGCCGCCGGCCGACTGGTCCCAGGTGTCGAGGGAGGAGTTGACGGCGGAGAGGATCGCCTCGCCGAGCACGGCCGGGATGACCACCGGGCAGTTGAGGTGGGCGAGGTAGCGGGGGTGGTGGAAGTAGACGGCGTCCCGGAGGTAGACGTCCTCCAGTTCGTCCAGCACGGCGGCGGTGTCGTGCAGCGGCCGGTCGAGGTCGATCTGCTCGATGCGGGGTGCCAGGGCGTCGACGGTGACGCCGGTGAACGGACGTTCGGTGGTGGCGAGTTTCGCCGCCACCCGCTCCACTCCAGCGGTCACGGAGCGGCGGTACTGCTCCGCGGTCGTGTCATTGAGCAGGTGCGAGCGCATGTGGGGGTCCTCCGGTGGGACGGTCCGGTGCGGGACGGGGAAGGCCGCGTCTAACTTAGGTGAGCCTAACCTAATTAACTCCGGCGGAAGGTGGCAGGAGTCGTGACAGCCGTCACGGTGAACGGCCGCCGGGCGGCGGGCGGTTACTCGCCCCGCTCGCGCAACTGCTCCTCGGTGAGCCCCTGTCGCCAGTAACCGACGAAGGTGACCCGGCGGCGGTCGACGCCGCACTCGCCGACGAAGTGCCGGCGCAGCTCCTTCACGCGGGACGACTCGCCCGCGATCCAGACGTAGGGGTGGCCGGCGGGCGGCAGCGGGGCGGAGCGCAGGGCGTCGAGGGCCGCGGGGGAGTGCCCGGCGCCGTGCGGGTCCCGGACCAGCCAGGTGACCTCGGCGTCGGCCTCGGTCGCCAGGTCCTGGATGTTCCCGGCGTCCTGCACCTCCAGCCAGACGCGGGCGCGCGTGCCGGCCGGCAGTGACTCCAGGACGGCGGAGACGGCGGGCAGGGCGGTCTCGTCGCCCCAGACGACGACCAGGTCGGTGTCCTGCGGCGGCCGGAACCGGATCGCCCGGTTGTCCGCGATCGCCGGGCCGAGCAGCAGCACCCGGTTCCCCGCGGCCGCCCGCGCGGCCCACCGGGAGGCGGGTCCGGCCGGGACGGCGGCACCGGGCTCGACGCCGTGCAGGACGAAGTCGATGTCGATCTCGTCCGGATCCCGGCGCAGCGACCGCAGGGTGTAGGACCGCATCACGGCCCGCACGTCGTCGGGCAGTTCCCGCCAGCCCTGCCACCAGCCGTCCCCGAGCTCGACCGGCACCACCGGCTCCGGCTGCCCCGGGTGGGGCAGGAACAGCGACAGCGACTGGTCGCGGCCGAGGGAGTGGAAGGCGCCGAGGTCGGGCCCGGCGAAGGTGATCCGGACCAGGGACGGACCGAGCCGCCTCGTCCGTACGACCTGGAGGGAGAAGAAACGGAACGGGGCGGCCACGGCCGTAGTCATGGGGTATCTCCTGAGTCGACGTCAGGTGAGCGCGGTCAGCTGACCTTCCTGGCCTTCTCGAGGGCCTCGGCGAGGGTGGTCAGCAGCGGCGTGCACTTGTCGTACGAGAGGATCGGCTCGGGCGAACGCGCGATGACCTGGTTCGCCTCGACCGCGGGCAGCTGCTTCCAGGTGCCCTCGGTGATGTCGGCCGGCTGGATCGTCGAGGAGCGGTCGTCCATCATGATGATGTCGGCCGGGTACTTGTCGACGTTCTCCCAGCTCAGCGACTCGTACCAGCCGCCGCCCTCGGCCTTGGCCTGCTCCGGCGGCTCCACGAAGTTCACGCCGAGGGCCTTGAAGTACTCCAGGTCGATGGAGAGGTTGGTGCCGGAGACGTAGAACAGCTCCTGGCTCGCCGAACCGGCCATCACCCTGATCTCGGGGCGGGCCTTGGCGGCCTTGCGCAGCCGCTCGGCGGCGGCCTCGAACTCCTGCTTGGCCTTGACCACCGCGGCGGCCTTCATGTCCGCGCCGAGCGACTCGGCCAGCGCCCACATGCGCTGGAGCGGCTCGGTCATCTGGCGGTCGTAGACGGAGACGGCGACGCTCGGGGCGAGCTCGGCGATCTCGTCCTTGGACGCCTCGGGGACGTACCAGAGGGTGCCCGCGCTGTCGAAGGTGGTGGAGATCAGCACGTCCGGCTGGAAGGCGGCGTACTGCTCGACGTTGAACTGGTCCCAGACGTTGCCGAAGACGGTCAGCTTGCTGACGTCCATGTCGCCGGCCTGGACGTCGGCCTTGCCGTCCTGCGTGGTGGTGGGGCCGAAGACGCCCTTGACCTCGATGCCGTAGTCGTACAGGGCGGCGGCGACGCCGACGAAGGCGACGATGTCGGCCGGGGTCCGGTCCAGCCTCACCGTCGTGCCGCGGTCGTCCTTGAACGACCAGGGGCCGGAGGCCGTGGCGGATGCCTTCGCGTCCGAGCCGCCGCCGTTCGTGTCTTCGTCGCCGCAGGCGGCGAGCACGGCACCGAGGCCGAGGGCACCGCCGGCGGCGAGGATGCCGCGGCGGGTGAGGTGGGTGGCACGGGCGTTGGACATGAGTGTGGCTGCTTTCGAACAGGGCGGATGACCCGCCGGACAATTCGAAGGTAGGTTAGCCTAACCTCACGTGATGTCCAGAGGCGGGACCTGCTCCGACCCCAACCCGTGATCTTCCCGCCGACCCGCCCCGGGGAAACGGCCGTTCGGCCCCGAGCGGCGGGTCGTTCAGCCCGCGAGACCCAACTCCCGTGCGATCAGCATCCGTTGCACCTCGCTGGTGCCCTCGCCGATCTCCAGGATCTTCGAGTCCCGCCACATACGGGCCACCGGATACTCGTTCATGAAGCCGTAACCGCCGTGGACCTGGGTGGCGTCGCGGGCGTTGTCCACCGCGACGGTGGAGGAGTACAGCTTCGCCAGCGCCGCCTCCTTCTTGAAGGGCTCGCCCGCCAGCAGCCGGGACGCCGCGTCCCGCCAGGCCAGCCGGGCCGTGTGCGCCTTCATCTCCATGTCGGCGATCTTGAACTGGATGGCCTGGTTGGCGCCGATCGGCCGGCCGAACGCGTGCCGTTCCTTCGCGTACCTCACCGACTCGTCGACGCAGCCCTGCGCCAGGCCGGTGGCGAGCGCGGCGATGGCGATGCGGCCCTCGTCGAGGATGCGCAGGAACTGGGCGTAGCCACGGCCCTCTTCGCCGAGCAGGTTGGCCGCCGGGACCCGGACGTCGGCGAAGGACAGCTCCCGGGTGTCGGAGGCGTTCCAGCCGACCTTGGAGTAGGGCGCGGCGACCGTGAAGCCGGGCGTGCCGGACGGCACGATGATCGCCGAGATCAGCGGCTTGCCGTCCGGCGTCCGGCCCGTCACCGCCGTCACCGTGACCAGGCCGGTGATGTCCGTGCCCGAGTTGGTGATGAAGCACTTGGTGCCGTTGATCACCCACTCACCGGTCGCCGCGTCGAGCCGGGCCGTGGTGCGGGTCGCGCCCGCGTCCGAGCCGCCGTCCGGCTCGGTCAGGCCGAAGGCGCCGAGGATCTCGCCGGAGCACAGGCGGGGCAGCCACCGGCGCTTCTGCTCCTCGGTGCCGAACAGGTGGACCGGCATGGCGCCCAGCGAGACACCCGCCTCCAGGGTGATGGCCACCGAGGAGTCGACGCGGGCCAGTTCCTCCAGGGCGACGCCGAGGGCGAGGTAGTCGCCGCCCATACCGCCGTACTCCTCCGGGAACGGCAGCCCGAACAGGCCCATGCGGCCCATCTCGCGGACGATCTCGTAGGGGAACTCGTGCCGCTCGTAGTAGTCGCCGATCCTGGGCGCGACGACCTCGTGCGCGAACTCCTCCACCGTGCGGCGGAGTTCTTCCAGCTCGGGGCTGAGGCGGTGGTCCATGACGCGTCACTGCTCCTGGTGGGAGAGGGCTCTGAGGGTGCGGGACGGGCTGGGTCGGCCCAGGTGGCCGGCCATCCACACGCTGGTGGCGGTGAGACGGCCGAGGTCGATGCCGGTGTCGATGCCGAGGCCGTGCAGCATCCACACCAGGTCCTCGGTGGCGAGGTTGCCGGTGGCGCTCCTGGCGTACGGGCAGCCGCCGAGGCCGCCCGCCGAGGCGTCGACCGTGGTGACGCCGTGCTGGAGCGCGGCCAGGGTGTTGGCCAGGGCCTGGCCGTAGGTGTCGTGGAAGTGCACGCCGAGGGCGGCGGTGGGGATGTGCTCGGCGCGCAGCGCGGTGAGCAGTCCGGCGACGTGACCGGGGGTCGCCACGCCGATCGTGTCGCCCAGGCTCAGTTCGTCGCAGCCCATGTCCATCAGGGCCTTGCAGACCCGGACGACCTGGGGGACCGGGACGGGCCCCTCCCAGGGGTCGCCGAAGCACATGGACAGATAGCCGCGGACCTGGACCCGCTCGGCCTTGGCCCGGGCCACCACCGGCTCGAACATGGCCAGCGCCGCGTCGACACCGCGGTTGAGGTTGGCCCGGGCGAAGGACTCGGTGGCGCTGGCGAAGACGGCGACCCGGGTGGCGCCCAGGGCGAGCGCCCGGTCCAGGCCGCGCTCGTTGGGGACGAGCACCGGGAGGGCCACCGGCAGGTCGCTGACGAGGGGGAACAGCCGCTCGGCGTCGGCGAGCCGGGGCACCCACTCGGGGTGCACGAAGCTGGTCGCCTCGATCGTCGTCAGGCCCGCGGCGGCCAGCCGGCGGATGAACTCGGCCTTCACCTCGGTCGGGACCTGCGCCGGCTCGTTCTGCAGGCCGTCCCGGGGGCCGACCTCGTGGATCCGGACCCGGGTGGGCAGGTCGGGGGCCGGTACGACCATGGGGAGGGCCGGTTCGGTGGTGGGCGTGCCGGGGGTGGTGGTCCTGGTGGTGGGCGTGCCGGGGGCGGTGGTCCTGGTGATGGGCGTGCCGGTGGTGTGGGGCTCGGTGGTGGGCGTGCCGGGGCTGCTGGGCCCGGGGGTGCTGGTCCCGGTGTCCCTGGTGCCGGGGGTGCCCGTGCC